>CAYTPH010000286.1:0-3611 GCA_964439635.1 uncultured Terriglobales bacterium | reverse complement strand
AGATGATGGTGATGGACGCCCGCACCTACCTACCGGACGACATCCTTGCCAAGCTCGACCGCGCCAGCATGGCCGTGAGCCTGGAGGCGCGAGTGCCCATACTCGATCCCGACGTGGCGGCCTTCGCTTGGCGCCTCCCGCTCGGCATGAAGGTGCATGAGGGAGTGGGGAAGAGGGTCCTGCGCCAGGTGCTCTATCGCTATGTTCCCCACGAGCTGGTGGAGCGCCCGAAGTTCGGTTTCGGCGTCCCGCTGGACCGCTGGCTGCGAGGCCCGCTGCGCGACTGGGCGGAGTCGCTGCTGGCGGTGGAGCACCTGCGCGAATTCTTCCGGCCGGAACCCATCCGCCGCCGCTGGCGGGAGCACCTCGCGGGCAAGCGCTCGTGGGAGTACCACCTGTGGGACGTGCTGATGTTCCAGTCGTGGCTGCAGCAAACGCGGCAGACCGGGTGCGCCGCGGCGGTGGGGGCACGATGAGCAGCCGACGGCCGCGGATCGTGCACGCGGTCACTTCGTCGCTTTCGCTCACCCTGATGCGGGGCCAATTGCAGCACTTGCAACGAAGCGGCTTCGAGGCCATCGCCCTCTGTTCTCCCGGCCCTGAAGTGGAAGAGCTTCGACGCGACGGGGTGGAGGTGATCACCATCCCCATGCGGCGGGAGCTGGCTCCGCTCCGTGACCTGTGGGCCCTGCTGCGGCTGGTCCGCATCCTGCGCCGCCTCCGCCCGGAGATCGTCAATGCCGGCACGCCGAAGGCAGGCCTGCTGGCCGGGCTGGCAGCGCGGCTCGCCGGTGTCCCGCACAGGATCCTGACTCTGCGCGGGCTGCGCTCGGATACGGCCAGCGGCTGGAAGCGGGGCCTGATGCTGCGGGCGGAGAAGATGTCGTGCCGGGCCGCGGACATGGTCCTGTGCGTGAGCCCCAGCCTGCGGGACGCTGCCGTCCGCCTGGGGTTGGCGCCGGCCCACAAGATGCTGGTCCTGGGTTCCGGATCGAGCAACGGGGTGGATGCATCGCGCTTCGAGCCCGCGCCGGCGCGGGTCAGTGCGGCGGGCGAACTGCGTCGCCGCCTGCAGGTGCCCGATGCGGTTCCGGTGATCGGCTTCGTCGGGCGCATCACCCGGGACAAGGGCATTGCTGAACTGCTGCAGGCCTTTCGCCGGCTCCGCGAGCATTGGCCTGACCTGGTGCTGCTCCTGGTCGGCGAAGAGGAGCCCGGAGACCCGCTCCCAGCCGAGGTGGCGGGGGCGCTGCATTCGAGTTCCGGCGTTGTGCTGACGGGGTGGGTCGAGGACACCTCTCTCTACTACCTGGTGATGGATGTTCTCGTCCTGCCCACTCATCGCGAGGGCTTCCCGAATACCGTGCTGGAAGCCCAAGCCGCGGCAAAGCCGGTGGTGACCACGCGCACCACGGGAGCGGTGGACTCGATCGTGGACGACGTCACCGGCCTGCTGGTCCCGGTCGGGAATCCCGAGGCCTTAGTGGAAGCGGTCCACAAGCTGCTGCGCGATCCGGCCCTGGCCCGGCGGATGGGCGAGGCGGGGCGCGAGCGGGTCCTGCGCGAATTCCGCCGCCAGCCGCTGTGGGATGCGCTGGCGGACCAGTACCGCCGGATGGTGAGAGATTCTCACGCAGGTTCGCCTCCACAATCCGCGGCGGCGAAGCCATAGACTGCGGTTAGAATTGCGCCATGCCTTCAGCTCGCGGCAGAGCACGGGAGGACGTGTGAAGCGCCTCCTCGACATCGTGGTTGCGGCCGTGGCGCTGGTGCTGCTCTCCCCGCTGATCGCGCTGGTTGCGGTGGCCATCCGCCTTTCGCTGGGTACGCCCGTGCTGTTTCGCCAACTCCGGCCCGGCTACCAGGCACGACCGTTCAGCATCCTGAAGTTCCGGACGATGAACGAAGCCCGTGACCCGCGCGGCGGACTGCTGCCGGATTCCGAGCGCCTCGTGGGCGTAGGCCGGCTGGTGCGCCGGCTGAGCCTCGACGAATTGCCGCAGCTCTGGAACGTCCTGTGCGGCGACATGAGCCTGGTGGGCCCGCGGCCGCTGCTGATGGAGTACCTCGGCCGCTACAGCCCGGAGCAGGCGCGTCGGCACAAAGTACGGCCCGGCATCACCGGCTGGGCGCAGATCAACGGCCGCAACGCCATCACCTGGGAGCAGAAGTTCGCCCACGATGTCTGGTATGTGGACCACCGTAGCTTCTGGCTGGATCTACGCATCCTGGTGACGACGATCTGGCGAGTGCTCACTCGACATGGCATTTCCCAGGAAGGACACGCCACCATGCCGCATTTCATGGGGAGTGCCGGCTCCGGACATGCGCAGACAGGAGCAAAGGGATGAGCCGCCTCGTGGTGTACGGCGCCGGAGGGCACGGCAAGGTGGTGGCCGACATCCTGCTCGCCGGCGGTCAACGCCCCGCGGGCTTCGTGGATGACGACCCGAAGACCCACGGTCAGCAGCGTCTGGGATTGCCCGTGCTGGGCGGCTTCGAGTGGCTGCAGAAGCAGGCAGCGGCAGGGCCGGTCGAGGTGGTGCTGGGGATCGGAGGCAACCAGGCGCGGCAATCCGTCGCCCGGCGCTGCCTGGAAGCGGGCGTCAAGCTCCAGGTCGCGGTCCATCCGGCGGCAACGGTGGCGGCTTCCGCCCGGCTGGGGCAGGGGACGGTGGTGATGGCCGGCGTGGTGGTGAACGCCGATGCCCAGGTCGGCGAGGGAGCCATCCTGAACACCGGAGCCGTCATCGAGCACGACGTAGTGATTGGCGACTACGCGCACGTGTCGCCGAACGCGACCCTGGGGGGCGCGGCCCGGCTGGGGACGCTTTCGCAGCTCGGCATCGGTGCGGTGGTCCTGCCTGGTGTCGCGGTGGGCTCGCGCACGGTGGTAGGCGGCGGCGCGGTCGTCATCCGCGACCTTCCGGACGGCGTGGTTGCCGTGGGCGTTCCGGCGGCGGTCCGCGAAGACAGGAGAACCGCCGCACCCCGAGGCTGAACCGCTGGCGCTTGCGTCGGCTCTGCATTACCCTGAGGGACAACCGATGCCTGCCACCGGAACCCAGAGCAAACTTGCCCTTCTCGGCGGAACGCCGCTGCGCACCGCACCGTTCGCTCCCTGGCCACATTTCCAGCCGGATGAGATCGAGGCCGCGGCGTCCGTCCTGCGCTCCGGCAAGATCAATTACTGGACGGGCGACGAGGGTCGGCAGTTCGAAGAGGAGTTCGCCGCCTACGTACGCCTGAAGCACGCGGTGGCCTTGGCCAACGGTACCGTCGCGCTGGAACTGGCGCTGGCGGTGCTCGACATCGGTCCGGGGGACGAGGTCGTAGTTCCGGCGCGAACCTTCATTGCCAGCGCCAGCTGCGCGGTGATGCGCGGCGCGCGCCCGGTGATCGCCGATGTGGACCGCGAGAGCGGCACACTCACCGCTGACACGGTGCGTCCGGTGCTTACCTCTCGCACCAAGGCCATCATCCCCGTTCACCTGGCCGGGTGGCCCTGCGACATGGAGCCGCTCCTCGAGCTGGCCCAGCAGCGCGGGATCAAGGTGGTCGAGGACTGCGCCCAGTGCCACGGCGGGCGCTACAAGGGACGTCCCCTCGGC
>CAYTPH010000285.1:0-3614 GCA_964439635.1 uncultured Terriglobales bacterium | reverse complement strand
CGGACGGCGGGCCAGCGACCGCCGGGCGTCCGCAGCCGGACCAACCTCGACGCCGCACCACGTAAAAATCCAGGTCAACGACTCGGACTCCAGCAGCTCCCGCCAGTCGGGCGGGAGCTCGCCGATGCCGGCCACGCTCTGGAATCGCCCGGGCGAGAGCGGGACCACCTTGAAGAGCCCTTCCGCCACCAGCTCGTTTCGCGGATTGCGGATCTCGGTGCGGATGGTGGCCGGGCCGCGGTCGCGCTCCTCGGAGACCTCGCCCAGCACGGTCAGCTGCTCGCCGGGTTTGCTGGGACGATGGTAGGTGACCGCAGCCGAGCGCAGGATCCAGATGGCCTTCACCTGCGGCCGCAGCACCAGCGGCACCCAAGCTCCCATGCAATCCAGCGCGGTGTAGAGCACGCCGCCGTGCACGATGCCGGGGAAGCCGGTCATGTGCTCCCCCGGGGTGAAGCGGGCGAGCAGGCGCTCGGAGGAGGCGGGGTCGCGCTCCACGTTCAGGTGAAGTCCCTGGGGGTTCTGGTGGCCGCAGCCGAAGCAGGTGTTCTGGGGCAGCATCCGGCGGTTCAGGGATTCGGGCACGCGCGTCTCCGGGCAGAGCGCGGCAGTATACAACCTGTCGCGTTACCCAGCTTTGCTCGCGGGGGCGACCAGCACCTTGTCGATGCGGTGGCCGTCCATGTCCACCACCTCGAAGCGGAGGCCATTCCAGACGAACTGGTCGGAGACGGCCGGGATGCGCCCCATCCTTTCGATGATGAATCCGGCGAGTGTCTGATAGGCGCCGAGGCGTTCGCCGGGCAACTCCGGCAATTGGAGAAGTTCCTTCGCCTCCTGGATGTGGATGGTCCCATCCAGCAGCCAGGAGCCGTCACTCCGGCGGACCGCGGGCGACTCCGCCAGTCCATGCGGGGTCGGTAGTTCGCCGACGATGGCTTGCAGCAGGTCATGACTGTTCACCAGTCCCTGCACGCTGCCGTATTCGTCGATCACCAGTGCGAGATGGGTGGGATTCTGCTTGAAGCTTTCCAGCAGTCGCAGGGCGGGGGCATTCTCGGCGACGAAAGTTGGCGTTTGCAGAAGTCTTCGAAGGGTTTCGGTCTCCCCATTCCAATCCGCAGCAAGAAGTTGCTTGGGATTCACGATCCCGCGGAAGTGGTCGAGCGTTCCGTCGGCCACCGGCAGGTAGGAATGCAGGGTCTCGCGGACCTTCCGCAGGTTGGTTTGGGGAGGATCGGCGGTGTCGAGCCAGCTGATGTCGAGACGGTGCGTCATGAGGCTGGTGACGCGACGGTCGGCCAGGCGGAAAACCCGCTCCAGCACCTCCTTCTCGGCGGGGTGGAAGATCCCCAATTGGGCCCCGTGGCGGATGACCGCGTGGATCTCCTCTTCGGTGACGGCGGGCTCGGACGCGGGCTTGACCCGTAACAGCCAGAGCAGCGCGTCGGTGGATGCGCTCAGCAGGCGCACCACCGGACTTCCGATGCGGGATAGAAACCGCATCGGTCGCACCACGCGCGTGGCGATCCGCTCCGGGGCGCCCAGGGCCACGCGCTTGGGAACCAGCTCGCCCAGCACCAGGGACAGGTACGTGATGCCCAGCACCACGATGGTGATTCCGATGGTCTCGGCATAGGGCGCAAGCGCCGGGTAGACCGCCAGCCGGGCGGCCAACTGTTCGGCGATGGTGGCCCCGCCGAAGGCGCCCGCCAGCACCCCCACCAAGGTGACGCCGATCTGGACGGTGGAGAAGAAGTTGTTGGGGTCCTGAAGAAGCTCGAGGACGGCTTCAGCGCGGCGGTCACCCCGGGCCGCACGATGCTGCAAACGCCCCCGCCGCACCGAGAGCAACGCCACCTCGGACATGGCAAAGATGCCGTTGAGGATCGCCAGCAGGAACAGGATCAGTATCTCGGTGCCGATAACGCCCATGTCGGTGACCGTCTAATCTTATCGCCTGTTCGGCTTGGGTGCTGGGCCTGGCGGAAAAAGGCCCGCAAAGGCGGGGGATATTCCACATCACAGCCCACAGCGGAGACCGCACAGGCACGGCAGAGTCCTCGCAAACGACAGATTCTGCTTGAGTTACTGTCTCTTCCGCGGAGACGGGGGAGGGCCCGATTTGGCCCCCGGAGTGCCTTTAGACTACTGAAGTCCTCCGGGCCGGGGTATTGGTCTGTGGAGGCCGCCGCACAGCGGCTCCCCGGTTCCGACCGGGGAGGCGGCGGAAGTCAGGAGGCAAAGTGGCAAGCAATTACCAAGTGAACCGAGACAACGACAAGAGCTGGAGCCCTCGCGAAGCCTACCTGCTGGCCATGGTGTGCCTGTTCGTGGGGCTGATCGTGGGCTACCTGTTCCACGGCACCTCCGGCCAGCCGCCGGCGGCGGTCCCGGCGGCGACGGCGGCCCCGGCCCAGGGCATGGGCCAGCCGGCAGTCTCCGCCGAGCAACTGACCGTGATCGCCGGACCCATGCTGGACGCCCTCAAGCTCAACCCCAAGGATGCCGACACCATGATCAAGCTCGGCAACCTGTACTTCGATCATGGCGTGTACAGCGAGGCCATCAAGTACTACCAGCAGTCGCTGGAGGTGCGGCCCAATGACGTGAACGCCCGCACCGACCTGGGCACCGCTTATTTCTACTCCGGCTTCGCCGACAAGGCGGTGGCCGAGTTCGAGAAGTCGCTGAAGATCGACCCCAAGCACGAGAACACGCTGTTCAACCTGGGCATCGTGAAGATGCAGGGGCTGAAGGACAACCAGGGCGCCATCCAGGCCTGGGAGCGCTTCCTGCAGTTCTACCCCGACCACCCGCAGAAGCAGAAGGTGCTGGACCTGATCGCCCAGGCCAAGGGCCAGCAGAGCTAAGAGGCCATGGGATCCGCATGACCGACGCCGCCATCCAGAACCTGCTGCGCGACCACGCCGCCGCCGAGAAGATGATCGCGGAGATGGAATCGCTCCTCCCGGCGCTGCGCTCGCAGCCGGAGTGGAACGGCGTCAACCAGGCGCGGTACGAGCGCTTCGCCCAGTTCTTCCTCCGCGATTGCATCACCCACATGCGGAAAGAGGACGAAGTGCTCTACCCGGCGCTGGAGGCTTTCCTGCCCCGCGAGGTCGGACCGCTCATGGTGCTGCGCACCGAGCACAGCGAGATGACCTCGAACTTCAGCCGCCTGCAGAAGGCGGCCGAACTGCTGGCCTCGGGCAGCGCCACCCCGGAACTCTCCCAGAAGTTCCTGTATTACCTGCGCACCATCGTGCAGACCATGCGCGACCACATCTACAAGGAACAGCACATGCTCTTCCCCATGGTGGCGCGCTTCCTCACCCCGGAGCAGGACCAGCGCCTGGCCGCAGAGATGCAGGCCATCGACGACGCCAAGAACCAGGCCACCCTCGGCCGCGTGGGCTAGGCCCGCCTCGCTACCTCCCGCTCCCGGCCGCTTGCAGCAGGAACCAGGTCAGGGCGGCCACGATCGCCGAGATGGGGATGGTCAGGACCCAGGACCAGACGATCCTCTGGGCCACGCCCCAGCGCACCGCCGACAGCCGGTGGGTGGCCCCCACCCCGACGATGGCGCCGGTGATGGTGTGGGTGGTGGAGAC
>CAYTPH010000284.1:0-3617 GCA_964439635.1 uncultured Terriglobales bacterium | reverse complement strand
GATGGCGCGGACGGTGACCGGCAGGTCGGGGGGGAGGTACACTACCACGTCGCCGACACTGGTCTCCAGGTAGGAATCGGTGAACTGGCCCGGGCGGGTGACGAACTCCGCATACACCGGGCCGGCGGCGGTGCGGGCGTGAACGCCGTGGGTGAGCTTCATCAACTTGATGCCGCCGCCGCTGGTGGTGGCGCGCACCGCGCCCTTGGCGCTGCCCAGGCGGATGCTGCCGCCGGAGGTCTCCATGGTGGCCGGACCGGAGACCTCACCGGCCTCGACACTGCCGCCGGCGGTGCTGGCGCGCAGCTCGCCGCCGCACTTCTGCACCTGGATGCTGCCGCCGGCGGTCTCGGCCGTCACCGCCCGCGCCGCCGTGCCGATATCGATGCTGCCGCCGGCGGTCTCGGCGATGACCTCGCCGTTGGCCGAGACCACGGTGATGCCGCCGCCCGCGGTCTCCAGCTTGACGTCGCCGCCGACATTGCCGACGCGGATGCTGCCGCCGGCGGTCTCGGCGGTCACCGCGCCGCCGATCTCATTGATGGACATGCTGCCGCCGGAGGTGCTGGCGATCAGCCGGCCGGCGAGGTTCTCCACGCTCACCGAGCCGCCGTCGGTAGCGATGCGCACCAGGTCGAGATTGCGGGGCGCACTCACCACGAACTCCACCGACAGCCGGCCGTGCGACTCCGCCTGCCAGAAACCCTGGAGCACGGCCCAATCCATCTTGCTGCTGGGCTTCACCTTGTAGAGTTCGAATTCCCGTCTGGCGGCGGATTCCGAACCACCCCGGTAGCGCTTTTTGACGGTGAAAGTGATGCCCTGCTGCGGACCTCCGGTCACGTTCACCGAGCCCGAGTCCGCGGTCACCTTAAGATTGCGAGCGGCGGGAAGCGTCCCGGTGATGACCTCCACCCAGGTGTTCCCTTCGCGATATGTGCGGGTCTCCTGCGCCGCCGCCGGCCAGGTGGCCAGCGCCGCCAGCGCCAGGAGAATCCCGAGTTGGACTGCCTTCTTCACTCTACTTGGTCCTCGTTTCTGTCCTACCCTTGCTGGGGGGAGACGTAGCAAGCTACGTCTCTACGAATCGCTAATCGATCTCCGGCAGGTTGGCGAGCACGCGCCGCGACTCCTGGCGGATGTACTGGTTCTCGTCCTGCTCGGCAAGCAGTTGCAGGGCCTGGCGGACGCTGGCGTCGCTGCGGACCGGCTGCAGCAGCGAGATGGCCATGGAGCGCACGCCGGGGTTGTCGTCGTTGATGAGCGCCTCGATGACGGCATCGCGCACCTCCACGTCGTCGCGCACGTAGGCGCGCAGGCCGTCCAGCGCCTTCAGGCGGACGCCCGGGTTGCTGTCGTTGTGCAGCGCCTGCACCAGGGCTTCGCGTACCACCTGACCCTCGGGGTTCTTGGTCAGCAGATCGATGGAATCCATGCGCACGCCCGAGTTCAGGTTGTTGCGGGCGGCGAACAGCAGCAGCTGCTGGATCTTGGGGTCGTCCAGAGAGCCCTGGACGCGTTCCGACTGCAGCGTGTCGTAGCGGATCTCGACCGCGTTGGAGTTGGGGTCCTGGGTGATGTTGCGGATGCCCGCGATGGCGGCCTGGTCCTGCAGCGGAGGTTGCGGCCCCGGACCGGGCTTGACCCCGAACGTAGCCATCACGCCGCCGCCGAAGCCCACCATCAGCAGCACCACTACCAGCGCCGGCGACAGCTTGGCCTGATGCAGCCAACCCGCCAGGTCGAAGGTGAAGCGACTCCAGCCGCGGTTCTGCTCGGCCGTCTCCAGCGACTCCTGCAAGCGCATGCGGGAGGCGGTGAGCAGGTTGGCCGAGGGCTCGTGCACCGACTTCATGCCCATGATCTCGCGCAGCTCGCGAATCTCCTGCACCTCGGCGGCGCAGGCCAGGCAGCGCTCCATGTGCTGCTCCATCTCGTGGCGCGCGTCGTCCGGCAGCTCGTCGTAAACGTACAGCGCGACGTGTTCTTTGACCCAATCGCAGTTCATCGTCCTACCTCATTTCGGCCAGGGTGGCGCGCATCTTCTGGGTGGCGCGGAAGAGGGTGTTCTTGGCCGTCTCTTCCGTGGTGTTGAGCATCTCGCCGATGGTGCGCAGCTTCAGCCCCTGGTAATGCTTCAATTCGAAAACCATGCGCTCGCGCGGGGTCAGCTTCTCCAGCGCCCGCCCGATCTTCTTGCCCAGCTCGCGGCGCAGCAGGTCACGCTCGGGATCGGCGCCGGGCCGCGCGTCGGCCACGCCGTCCATCATGTCGTACTCCTCGCCGGAACTGTCGGTGACCACCGGCGAGTCCTCTTTGCGCACCTGCCGCTTGCGCAGGTGGTCGAGGCAAAGGTTGGTGACGATGCGGTAGATCCAGGTGTAGAAGGAGCACTCGAAACGGAAACTTCCGACGTTGCGGTAGGCCTTGAGGAAGGCTTCCTGGTAGATGTCCTGGGCGTCGGACTCCGAGCCGGTCAGATGCAGCGCCAGCCGCAATACCGCCCGGTCGTACTGGCGCACCAGTTCCTCGAACGCCACGCGGTTCCCACGCTGCGCCTCACGAATGAGTTGAGTATCGTCTACGCGGCTCAGACTGTTGCTGACCATGCGCCCCGACACCGCAGGGGAGAGATTGGGACCGCTGGCGCCAACCTTCAGAGCCATTGACGCTGTGGCTGGCATTGCCATCTCCTGGTTTCGTCCGCCGGGCATTCGACCCAGCTAACCCTTTGCACTCGCAAGGTTTTGGACGAACCGGGGGCGGTTCCGTGAGCAAGGATTATAGTGGGCCGAACGGCGAAAAAACGGTGACCAGCGGCACCCCGCCAACAGCGAAGCGCCTGCTGGTGCAGTGGCCGAAGAACCCACCCGTCTACTCTGCAAGTATCAGAAAACAAAAGGCCGGAGTCGCCTCCGGCCCCAAACTTGTGGTGGAAAAGCCCTACTCCTCGGAGGCTTCCTTTTCCACCGTCACCTTCACCGACGTGCTCACCTCGCGGTGGAGCTTCACCGGCACCTTGAATTCGCCCAGCATCTTGATGGGCTCGTCCAGGTGGATCTTGCGGCGATCGATGGAGAAGCCCTTCTTCTCGAGCGCCACCGCGATATCGGCGGAGGTCACCGAGCCGAAGAGATGGTCCTTCTCGCCCGCCTTGCGGGTGAAGGAGAGCTCCAAGCCGGTGAACTGGCCGGCCAGCTGCTCGGCTTCGGCCTTTTCGGTGGCGGCGCGGCGCAGCGAAGCGGCCTTCATCTGCTCGATGACGGCGCGGTTGCCGGCGGTGGCCTCGATGGCCAGCTTGCGCGGCAGCAGGTAGTTGCGGCCGTAGCCCTCCGCGACCTTCACCACATCGCCGCGGTGGCCCAGCTTGGGTACGTCTTCTTTGAGGATGACTTCCATCTTGAAAGCTCCAGTCACGTGATCGGAACCGGGTCAGCCGTCTCTACGGGACTCGGTTCCTGTTGCAATCCCTGCCCGGCGCTGAAGCGCCGGGCTACATTCATACGGCCCTGCGGGCCTGCGCCGCATACGGCCCCTCGACCGTGCCGACGCCGGCGGGGTCAACCCGGGTGCCGACCACCGGCCACTGCCCACTAGAACCGCGCCGCGAATGGCAG
>CAYTPH010000283.1:0-3636 GCA_964439635.1 uncultured Terriglobales bacterium | reverse complement strand
CGATCAGCTTCTTCTTCAGCCCGACGTAGTTCTCGATGATGCCGTTGTGCACCACCACCACCTTGCCGGTGCAGTCGCGGTGCGGGTGGGCGTTCTCCTCGGTGGGACGGCCGTGGGTGGCCCAGCGGGTGTGGCCGATGCCGTAGGTGCCGTCCAGCGGCTTCATGCGGATGGCCTCTTCCAGGTTGCGCAGCTTGCCCTCGGCGCGCCGC
This sequence comes from uncultured Terriglobales bacterium, assembly GCA_964439635.1. Classification (GTDB taxonomy): domain Bacteria; phylum Acidobacteriota; class Terriglobia; order Terriglobales; family Acidobacteriaceae; genus CAYTPH01. The sequence goes on along the minus strand of CAYTPH010000283.1, from coordinate 3,424 downwards.
ACCTGCAGGCCCTCGCCGTTGCCGGCCACGGCGATGCCGGCGGAGTCGTACCCGCGATACTCCAGCCGCTTGAGGCCGTCGATGATCACCGGGACGACCCGCTTCTTACCTACGTAGCCAACGATTCCGCACACGATGGATCACCTATAAGGCAGATTTGACCTGGAGTGCTCTGGGTCTTCGTATTATCCGCCAATTCCGCTTCCTTGTGGATGTCTGCAGGGGTTACGCCGGTGCTGAAAGTGGTTACTCGTGACGCCGCCGTCTCGGCGGCTGTACCGGCGGGACGCCAGCGTTACTCTTCCAGCGTGTACCGGAACTCCTCGATCACCGGGTTGGTCAGCACCTCGCGGGCGATGCGCTCCACCTCGGCCCTGGCCGCCTCGCGGTCGCCGTTCTCCAGCGACAGCTCAAAGTACTTGCCCTGGCGGACGTCGCCCACGTCCTTGTAACCCATCTTCTTCAGCGCACCGTGGATGGTCTTGCCCTGCGGATCGAGGACGGTCTTCTTCAGCGAGACGTAGACGTAGGCTTTCATCGGAATACCGGCATTATAATGCCCGCAGCTTCTCCCCTTGCAGATGGGCAACGGCGCCCGAATCGCGGTGGCACGTCGGCTGCAGTTGATGGCGATCCTCTGCGCCCCCCTTCTGCTCTCCGGATGCGCCGTCCGCAGCGCCAATCCCTGGACGCCGCCGCCGCTCGCCCGCCCCGAGCCCCAACCCATCTTCTACGTCACCGACCGGGCCACGATCACTCCGACGAAGAAATGCCGCGCCGGCGAGCAGCTCTCGCAACAGCCCATGTATGGCTTCGGCGAAGCCGATTCGCTCATCTACGGCACCTTCTCCGTGGTGCCCGCGGCGGCCAAGCGCATCGGCGACATCCCCCGCTTCCAGCCGCGGCCGGTCTGCCTGCGCACGCCGGAGCACCCCATCTTCCGCACCGGGCCGTCTCCGCTCGACCAGCCCCTCTTCTTCGCTGCCCTGAAGCAGGCGCTCTCCGATTCCGAGCGGAAAGACGTGCTCGTCTTCGTGCACGGCTACAATTTCGAGTTCGACGAAGCCGCGCTGTGGACGGCGCAATTGCGGCACTACCTCGGCTTCGCCGGCCCTGTCGTGCTGTACAGCTGGGCCTCGCGGGGCGAGCGCCTGGGCTACAAGAGCGACGAACAGGCTATCGCCCGCAGCACGCCCCGCCTGCAGGCCTTCCTGCAGGAGCTTTCAACCTCCGCCGGACCGGTGTCCGTCCACCTGCTGGCGCACAGCATGGGTAGCCGGGCGGTGCTGGGAGCGCTGAACCGGATCGGCTCCGAGCGGCCGGGGCAGCCGCCGCTGTTCCGTCAGTTGATCCTGGCCGCGCCGGACATCGACGCCAACGAATTCCGCAAGCTGGCGGAGCCGGCTCTCAAAGCAGCCGAACGGACCACGCTGTACGTCTCCACCCGCGACCGCGCCCTGATCGCCTCCGGGCACTACCACGGCTACGCCCGGGCGGGCGACGCCAGCCGCGAGTTGGTGCTGCTTCCCGGCGTCGATACCGTGGACGTCACCCCCGTGGACCGCAGCCGCATCCACCACAACTACTACCTGGAGAACCGCTGGGTGCTGGCGGACATGTACGAACTGCTGCGCGACAACACTCCACCTTCGCAGCGCTTCGGGTTGGTTGCGGTCAGGCTCAGCAGCGGCACTCTGTGGCAGTTCCGGCGGTAGGACCGGTTCAGCGACAGGCATTCCCCTCGCGCTATCGAAACACCCGCCCGGACCGCGGACCTACTTCTTGCACTTCCGCGACAGCAGCCATCCTCCGAACGCGCCGGTGAACACTCCGACGGTGAATCCCGTCACCAGCGTGCGGAAGGGGTGGCGCTTCATCTCGTGGGTGGCGTCCTCGATCGCGTCTTCGGCGAGGAACAGGCCGTGCTTCACCGCACGCCGCGCCGAGTCGACGCGCTCCGTCACGCCCTCCGGCTTCATGCGCACCGCCTCCAGGACCTTCTCCTCGGCGGTTTCCAGGGCTTTCTTGGCGACGCCCGCGTCCATAAGTACCTCCTTGCGGGGCCCAGAGCGGCGCGGCAGCGGAACGAGGAATCGGCTACCCACCTGGGCTGGAGGCATGAAAGCAGCTGACCGGGTCCACGCCCCGCCGCCGCGTTGTAAGCCGATTAGAAGACGCGCTTGTGGGGAATGCAGTGATTGGCGTCACCGGCCGCAGTGCGCGGTCAGAAGGTGTAGCCGAAGCGGCCATCGCCGGCGGCGTACTCCGCCGCCCGCAGCAGGTTCTCCAGCATGGCAGCCACGGTCACCGGGCCGACGCCGCCGGGCACGGGGGTCACGGCGCCGGCGACTTCCTGCAAACCTTTCCAGTCGGTGTCGCCCACCAGCTTGCCGTCCTCGGTCACGCGCGTGGCCACGTCGATCGAGACCATGCCCGGTTTCACCATGTCGGCGGTGATGCGGTAGCTGGCCCGGCCTACCGCGGTCACTAAAATGTCGGCGTCGCGGATCAGCGCCCGCTGCTCCGCCTCTGGCACGTGCTTGTGGATCCAGATGGCGGCGGCGTCGCACATCCGCCCGCCCAGCATCAGCACCACCGGCTTGGCGGTGATGTCGTTGCGGCCGACGACGACCGCCCGCTTGCCCTTGGTCTCGATCTTGTAGAACGCCAGCATGCGGCGGATGGCCAATGCGGTGCACGGCAGGAAACGGAGGCGGTCCTGCTGCCCGCGATAGAGCTCCGCCAGCGTGTGCCGGCAAAGCCCGTCCACGTCCTTTTCCGGAGCGACATTGTCGAACAGGTCGAACTTGTCCACGTCGCCGGGGTGCGGCGGCTCCTCGATGTGCTGCGGTAGCGGCAGCTGGATCAGCATGCCGTGGACGTGCGGCGAAGCGCTCAGCTTGGCCACTTCCTTCTTCAGCGCTGCCCCGCTGATGTCCGCCTCGTACTGGTGCAGGTTGGCCTTCATGCCCACGCGCTCGCAGGCTTCGACCTTGCGCGCCATGTAGCGCTGCGACGCCGGGTCCTTCCCGGCCTCCACGATGGCCAGCGTTGGCGTGGCCTTGTGCTTTTCCACGAAGCGGCGCACCCCCTCGCGCACCCGAGCCTCGATCTGCTCCGCGACCGGCTTGCCGTGCATCAGGATGGCGGACATGGGAAACGGACGATTGTACAGGTGAGCCGCTCCCTGCGTCCTCAGCGGAAACCCTCTGCGTCCTCTGCGTTGATCTCTTGGTCTATCCAGTGGAAAGGATGAAACGCAGAGGGCGCAGAGAAAGGATCTACAGCCCGAACAGCTCCCGCAGCCGCTTGGTCTGCGCCCGGCTGACCGGGATCTCCGACTGTTTCTTGTCGTCCATGCGGAGCTGATAGCTGGACTTGAACCAGGGCACCACTTCCTTGATGCGGTTGATGTTCACCAGGT
>CAYTPH010000282.1:0-3673 GCA_964439635.1 uncultured Terriglobales bacterium | reverse complement strand
GCCCGCCGGGCCGAGCTTCACCCCGGCGCCGGCGCCGGCACCCGCCGCTCCGCCCGCTGCGCCCGGCCATCCCCAGGCTCCCGGCGCGGCCCCTGCCGCGCCCACGCCTCCCCCGGTCGCGGTCATTTCCTTCGGCTCAACCTCAGCCGGGTCGGAGATCTACCGCATCTCCCCCGACGGCGTGCCGCGGCGGTTGTGGGGCTCGCGGGAGGACATCGTCTACGCGCTCGGCTTCGACGACCACGGCACGCTGCTGGCCGGCACCGGCAACAAGGGCCGCATCTTCCAGATCCACGGCGAGAACGACTCCACCATCCTGGTGAAGGCCAGCGCGACCCAGGTGACCGGCTTCGCCAAGGCGCCCAGCGGTGGATTGTTCGCCTCCACCAGCAACCTGGGCAAGCTGTTCGCCCTGGGTGCGGGCCCGGACAAGGAAGGCACCTTCGAAAGCGACGTCTTCGACGCCCGCATCTTCTCCCGCTGGGGACGCGCAGAGGTCCGCAGCGAAGGCAACGTGGACCTGTTCGTACGCAGCGGCAATGTCGACAACCCCGACCGCAACTGGACCTCGTGGAAGAAAGTCGACCTGGCGGGGAACGCCCAGGCGGAGGTGGCGCCGGCTCGCTTTATCCAGTGGAAGGCGGTGCTCAAGCCCGGTGAGCGCCAGGCCGAGTTGGACAGCGTCGCCATCCATTACCGGCCCAACAACGTGGCGCCGGTGATCACCGATCTGGCGGTCCAGGTGCCGGGAGCGGCGCGCCCGCCGAAAGCTTCGGATGGAGGAGCGGCCGCCGCCGCGGCTGCGGCCGCTGCCGCCCAGCGCGGCGGCAGCGATCCGGGAAACGTCAACGTGCGCTGGGTCGCCCGCGATGATAACGACGACGACCTGGTCTTCGCGCTTTACTACCGCGGGGACGGCGAGCGCCGCTGGAAGCTGCTGAAGGAAAACGTCCGCGAGCGCAGCTACTCCCTGGACCCCGCGCTGCTGCCCGACGGCGGTTATACCGTCCGGCTGGTGGCCAGCGACGCCTCCTCGCACTCTCCCGACGAGGCCCTCACCGACGAACAGGTGAGCGCGCGCTTCGAAGTGGACAGCACGCCTCCGCGCATCGAGGACCTGTATGCCACGGTGGAGAAGGGCGAGGTACGCGTCACTTTCCGCGCCAGCGACAGCTTCTCGCCCGTCAAGCGCGCCGAATACTCCCTGGACGCGGGCGATTGGCAGTTCGTCGAGCCGGTGGGGCAGCTCTCGGATTCGAAGATCGAAAATTACGACTTCACCATCCGCTTGCCCGGGGGCGCAGCCGCTCCCGGCAAGAACAAGAAGGAGAACCAGGCCGAGGCCGCCGAGCACGTCATCGTGGTGCGGGTGTACGACCGCTTCGAGAACGTAGGCGCCGCCAAGACCGTGGTCACCACGAAGTAAGAATCCACCACGGAGACACTGAGGCACGGAGAATACTAATGGAAACCTCTCCGTGCCTCCGTGGTGGGTTTTGTTCAGGTCACGCTAGAATCGCCCGGTGCGCTTCCTTCAGACCCTCGGCTGGCTGGTGGTGATCGTCTATGCCACCATCCCGCCCTTCTGGCTGGTGATCCACCCCTTCACCCGCTTCTGGCGGAACCGAAGTAAGCCGCTGCCGCTGGTGGGAGCGGTGTGGGTGGCGATGTGGGTCGCTGCCGGCCTGCTCACCGCCCGCTGGCGGCACGCCACGTTCTACGAAACGCCACTTGCCTGGATCCCCGGCGGGGCGCTACTGCTGACCGCCTGGTACGTGTACGCGCACGCCAAGCGCGATTTCTCCACCGACCAGGTGATCGGCCGCGCCGAGCTCCAGCCCGAGTGCCACGAGCAGCGCCTGGTGACCACCGGCCTGCGCGCCCGCGTCCGCCACCCGCTCTACCTGGGCCACCTGCTCTCCATGCTGGGCTGGACCATCGGCAACGGGACGGTGGCGCTGTACGCGCTGTCGGCCTTTGCCATCGTGACCGGGGCGGCCATGGTCCGCGCCGAGGAGCGGGAGCTGGTGGAACGATTTGGCGACGATTATCGCGAATACCAGCGCAGCGTCCCTGCGGTACTGCCGCGGCTGTGAGTAGCGCCGGCGCCCCGCCGGCTGTGGCGCGGGCGCCTCGCCCGCGCGGGCTGTACAATGCTCTCGCCGTCCTCTCATGGCTGATGGCTGATGGCTTTCAAGTCCTTCGAGCTCTTCATCGCCTCCCGCTACCTGCGCGCCAAGCGCAAGCAAGCGGTCGTCGGCATCATCACCGTGATCTCTATCGTGGGTGTGGCTGCGGGCGTGGCTTCGCTCATCATCGCCCTGGCCATCAACAACGGCTTCCGGCAGGACCTGCAGGAGCGACTGCTGGGCGCCACTTCGCACGTGCAGCTGATGCGGACCGAAGCCGACGGCATCCGCGACTGGCGGCGGCTCACGGCGGAGCTGGAGAAGCAGCCGCACGTGAAGGCGGCCTCGCCGGCCATCTACGAGCAGGTGCTGGTATCGCGCGGCGCCCGCGCCAAGGGCGCCATCCTGAAAGGCGTGCTGCCCGAATACGAGAACAAGGTCAGCCAGCTGCTGGGGTCGGTGAAGTTCGGGTCGGCCGAGGCATTGCAGCCGTCCCCTGAGACGCCCCCGGCCGAGGCGGCCGGGCCACAAGAATCCCCCACCTCGCTGGCGCGCTCGCAGGAGTTGCCGCCCATCATCCTGGGCCGCGACATGGCCAACGACCTCGGCGCCACCGTGGGCTCCGTCGTCCTGGTCACCTCGCCGCAGGGCGAGCTGACCCCCTTCGGCATCGTCCCCAAATACGTCCGCTTCAAGGTGGTGGGCATCTTCCACTCCGGCTTCTACGACTACGACACCACCTGGACGTTCACCCGCCTGGCCGACGCCCAGCAGCTCTTCGGGCTGGGCGACCTGGCCTCGGTCATCGAGTTCAAGGTGGACGTCATCTACCGCGCCGCCGAGATCGGCAACGCCCTGGAGCAGCAGGCCGGCAAGGGCTTCATGTCCACCAACTGGATGGAGCAGAACAGGGCGCTCTTCCGCGCCCTGCGCCTGGAGCGGGTGGTGACCTTCATCACTATCGGACTGATCGTGGCCGTGGCCGCCCTCAACATCCTCATCTCGCTCATCATGATGGTGATGGAGAAGACCCGCGACATCGCCGTGCTGATGGCCCTGGGCACCCGCCAGTCGCAGGTGCGGCGCATCTTCATCGCCCAGGGGGTGCTGATCGGGGTGATCGGCACGGCCCTGGGGCTGGTGCTCGGCTATGCCCTCGCCTGGGCCGGCGGGCACTACCGCTGGATCTCGCTCTCCCCCGAGGTCTATTCCATCGATTACGTGCCCTTCGCGCCCCGCGCCATCGACGGCGTGGTGGTGGCGCTGGTGGCACTGGCCATCTCCTTCCTGGCGACCATTTACCCCTCCTACTCGGCTTCCAAGGTGCTGCCGGCTGAGGCCCTGCGCTACGAATAGCCAAGTGCCCAGGGAGGTTTATGCCGCTGCGGCAAATCGCGCTGTGCACAAAGTTGCGATTCCAATTTCGGGATTCCTGTGGATTTCTTGCTCTCTTTCGTTCCTTTTCTTGGATACTTTCGTAACGCATTTGCGTCCTTCGTAACAGAAACACGGTCGTGGGGGACGTGGTCTAATCCGGTAGGCTG
>CAYTPH010000281.1:0-3682 GCA_964439635.1 uncultured Terriglobales bacterium | reverse complement strand
GGACGGTAGGTCTCCAGCTTCAGTTCCAGCGGCTGCACGCCCTTCAGATGGAAGATGTAAGGCACGTACCAGCCCCGCTCGATCACCCCATGCGACCAGAACTGGAAGTAAAAGCGCTCGGTGTGGTTCGCCTGATCTTCCATCATAGGCAGCACGCGGGCGTTCGGTGCGATCGCGGGGAAGGACCGCCCGAAGCCGACCACCTCCGGCTGCACTGCGGTGAAATGGCGGACCAGGTCGCCCATCCGCAAGGCGAAGAGCAAGAGAATGGCGATTCCCACCACCCGCGCCCTGCGTCCCGCCTGCACCGCCGCCAGCAGCACGATGAACAGGAAGAGCAGTACCCGCACGTCGGCATGGGTCCCGCCGGCGTAGGCCGCGGGGAACACGAGGTACAGCACGCCAACGCCGGCCGCGACCAGGAGCCACCGCCGGTTCCACCGCAGTTCCGGATTGCGCACCAGCAGCGCCAACGCACAGATGCCCAACACCGCCAGCGTCAGCGCGTCCAGAGGGATAGAGAAGCCTCTCAGCGCCTCCCGCACGCCCATCGCCTTGTCGATCAGACCGTTGAACTCGAGCTGCTGGTTGCGGCTACCGCCGGTCCGTGACAGCACGTAGAAGATCGCGCCCGGCATGAACGCCAGCCACGAGATGACCGTGTCCCGCATCCGCCTCGCCGCCAGTCCGTAGATGGTGATCACGAATCCCGCCACCAGGAACCCGAGCAGGTGCGTGAAATAGACGAGGGTCGCCCCCAGCAGCAGCACGCCCCATCCCAGGCGCGTTGGCTGCTCAGAGTACCGCAGCCACCACGCCAGCAGGGCAAAACACAGCCCCAGGCTGAGCTGATAACTGAGCCAGCCATAAATAAGGAAAGGGTTGTAGGCGAGGAGCAGAAGTCCCACCGCCAGCCACTCCTGGCCGGGGTTGGCGCGGCGCAGGAACAACCACCCGCTCAGCGGCACCGACAACAGGCAGATACTGATCAGCAGCTTGCCTGCCGTCTCGAACGGCAGGAACTTCCCCAGGCCCATCACCAGCAGGTCGGTGGTCAGGTATGGATAGAACCCCCAGTCCGGCGCGTAGAACTGCGCCAGTCCGCTGCCCGGCTCGTTCACGTGCGCCAGGATGTACGCCCTTGCCAGGTGGTTGGGATAATCCACCAGCGGCGGGTACTCGACCATCCACACCGGCGCCAGCAGCACGGCGGCGAACACCAGCATCGCGACTCTGGTTTGGCGGGAGGTCGGCACGTTCGGGGAACCCGAAGAATATATCCCAGCAGGCGCGAGCCTGAACGCTTCCGCATCCGGCTATGCAACAATGGCGGCGATGGCCCCGCAGCCCCGCACCAGAACGCTCCTGCTCATCTTCCTGGGGGTGCTGCTGGTGCTGCCATTCTGGGTCGTCCGCTATCCTCCGCTGGTCGACTATCCCAACCACCTGGCCCGCGCCTACATCCTCGCCCACCCTGAAGATCCAGTGTTGGCGCGGTTCTACGAGCCCGCGTGGGGGCCGTATCCGTACCTGGCGACCGACCTCATCATGGTCGCGCTGCAGGGGCTGTTCGACGTGGAGACCGCCGGGCGCATCCTGCTGAGTCTCCTGGCCATTGCCGTCCCGCTCGCCGCGTGGTGGTTCGTCCGGGAGGCCAATCCGGACAACCAGGCGCTGGCGCTGTTCGGGCTGCTGGCGGCGCACAACACCCACTTCCTGAGCGGCTTCCTGAACTCCCAGCTGGCGATGGCGCTGTGCTTCGCGGCGGTGGCGCTATGGCTGCGCTGGCTGCGGCGGCCGTCCTGGGGAGTGTGGATCGGCCTGCTGCTGACGGTGCAGGCGCTGTACTTCAGCCACGTCTTCGGGTTCGGGGTGGCGGGAATCCTGTTCGGGGTGTACGCGCTGGTGTCGCGGCTGCGCCCGCGGCAGATCTCGTTGTCGTGGGTGGTCTTCGTGCCGGGAGTGGTGCTGTACGCGGTGTGGAGACAGGGGGCGAGCGGCGGCTTCCAGCCCTACTTCACCGGGTTCGCGCAGAAGGTGATCGAGCTGGGGCACGCGGTGGACATCTACAGCCTGCCGTTGAAGATCGTCACCGCGGCGGTGCTGATCGCCGCCGTGGCGGTGGAGACGTGGCACAACCCGCGGCTGCGGCTGCACGGGCGCTGGCTGGCGCTCGCCCTCATCCTGTTCGGCATCTACTTCTTTTTTCCGGAGTTTCCGCACAACATCACCGGGCCGAGGCTGGCGGTCTACCTGCTGGTGCTGGTGCTGGCGGTGCCGGAGGTGGGGTCGGCGCGGCGGTTGCGGGCCCTGGGCATCCTGGCGGTGGCCCTGTTCGCGCTGCGCACCGGCGACATCGTTTGGAATTTCGTCACCGTTCAGCCGGAGCTGCAGCAGATGGCGGATGGGTTCCAAACCACGCCGCCGGGAGCGCGGGTGCTGGCGCTGGTGCACCGGCGGGAGCCCGGCCGCTACCTGCCCCGGTTCTACTACGCCCACTTCTGGGCGTACGGGGCGGTGGAGCGGGGCTGGTTCTGTCCGCGCCTGTTCCACAAGACCGGCAACGACCCGGAGCCGCTGGGGTTCCGCGTCGAGGCCTACGACCCCGGGATCTGGATGGAGCCGGAGGCGGCGCTGGACTGGGAGCGGGTCCGCGCCGACTACGACTACGTCTGGGCCTACGACCTGGAGGAGATGCGCATTCCTTTCCAGCCGGCGTTCGCGAGCGGGCGGTTGAAGATGTACAAGACCAGCCGTTAGCTAGTAGCCGGCAGGCACCCCCCTCCCCCCTGCGGTCTTTTGGAATCATCAGGTTAGAGGGGGAGATCTGTCGTGATCTGATGATCTAAAGGAGTTACACGCAAAATCTGTCAAAGAAAGGACTTAGCTATCAGCCATTAGCGATTAGCTCGCGGCCGAGGGCGGCCGCGCTGCAAGGCCAATCCTGCAGCGGGAGGGGGAGAAGAGTCAAGGAATCTATTGTTCGTGGAATGAGGAAGATGCGCAAATTATAGCTCTAAGTAATATCTAGAGCGGGGCAACTCGTTGCAAGCAATCGGTTTGGGTTCAATCGCCCCTAAAGGGGCCCGGTGGTTTCTTTTCGAGCTTGCCCAGCACAGGGCACGCGGCGCTCCGGCGAAGGAATCCCGATACTGGGATGGCTTGGCTATCGCGGACAGCTACATCGGCTGCCTCTCAAGGGCGGCATCGGAAGGCGGGAATACAGGTACATGCGGCGCGCCGATCCCGCCTTTGGTCGAAAGACCGAAAGACAGCTCCTCCAGTTGTGACATGAGCAGAGGGCGGATGGCGATCCAGGCGACATTCGGCGCAAAGGAGCGGTCTAAGGCGCAGCGAAGAAGCTGCGCTATCAGGCGCCCCGTCCGTAGGGTGCGTGAGCGCCAGGGCAGGGCCCGAATCGTGGAGAGCGCGTACTTCCGGAAGAAGGGCAGGGAGAGCACCGGGTGCGCTTTCTTATCCTCGAAGGGTATTCCCGCGAAGCGCGGATACGCGCGCTGGATAGCGACGGTGTGGAACCGGCTGCCTACGATGACTTCCGCCGGAAGAGTAGCCATGAAGTCGAACAGCTTGGGGTCCATGTAGGGGACGAAAACCGTCGGGATCTTCCGGAGAATGCGAAAGGGGATGAGGCCAGTCTCGCGGCGAGTCTTGTTCCAGAAGT
>CAYTPH010000280.1:0-3691 GCA_964439635.1 uncultured Terriglobales bacterium | reverse complement strand
CGGCGGGCTAAAGGAAAAGCTGCTGGCAGCGCACCGCGCCGGCATCACCGAGGTCGTCCTGCCCAGGGAGAACGAGAAGGACCTGGCGGACGTGCCGGAGAACCTGCGCTCGGCGATGAAGCTGCACTTCGCGGAGACCATGGACGAGGTGCTGAAGGTGGCGCTGGAAGGGCCGCTGCCCAAGCCCCTGGACGAGCCGGCGCCGATGCTGGGCACGGTGCCGCAGCCGGAGCAGGGACCGACGGCACACCAGTAGAGTGGTCAGTGGCTAGTGGCTAGTGGTCAGAGGGCCCGCCGGGAGGCGGGCCCTTGAGTTTTCAGATCTCTTAATTGGTGATTGGTGAGGTTGTATGGACTATCACCGAGGACCAAATCCGGCCGGAATACCATCGGGTTACCTCAAGGGCATCGGCGGAATCGTGATCGGCGCAGCCTTCATGGTGGTTATCCTCATCGGAGTACCTGCGGCTCGTTGGTTTCTGGCGATCAGTATCCCCTTGGGATTGATTGTTGCCGGAGTGCTGTACTTGTGGCACAAACGGCGACCCGTGAAGGTGGAGGATATCGAGAGTCCGAAGCGGCCGCTGGGATTGTGATATCGGCGCTTTGCGCCGATGCCGCCGGTCCGAGACCCGCGGCCACACATTCCTCGTGTAATCTCTTGATGTGAAGGTCCTGACCAGGTTCGTGACCTCGGCGGCGGACGTGGGGCACTTCCCTGCACCGACGGTGCCGGAAGTCGCCTTCGTGGGGCGGTCGAACGTGGGGAAGTCGAGCCTGATCAACGCGCTGGTGGGGTCGAAGGTGGCCAAGACCAGTTCGACGCCGGGGCGGACGCGCACCATCAACTTCTTCGAGATCCGCTTCCCCGGAAAGCCGCAGCCGGAGCTGGTCTTCGCCGACCTGCCGGGCTATGGGTACGCCAAGCTGCCGCGCGAGGTGGTGGCGGAGTGGCCGAAGTTCATCGAGCCCTACCTGCGGGAGCGGCCGACGATGGCGCTGTGCATCGTGCTGGTGGACGCGAATGTGCCTCCCCAGGAAAGCGACCGCCAGCTGCTGGGCTGGCTGCGGGAAAGCCGCCGGCTGTTCCTGCTGGTGGCGACCAAGGCGGACCGGCTCTCCGGCAACCAGCGGGTGAACGCGCTGGCCAAGCTGAAGGAAGCCTTCCAGGTGGAGCGGGTGGTGACGTTCTCGGCCAAGGCGGGTACTGGTAAGCAGGAGCTGTGGGAGGCGATCCGCAGGGCGCAGGCGGAGGTATCTTGGAACAAGGAGCGCCCTTAGCCGCGGTGGCGCCGCCGAGGCGGCGGCGCTCCTTATGGTTCGGCCCTGCGGGCCGACGCCGCGGGTCTGAGACCCGCGGCCACACAATCACGGCTGGCCGGCGTTCGCTCCCTGATCGAGGAAGTTGGCGAGCCTGGGCGCCTGGTTCTCGCGCACGCGGATGCAGTTGTTCACCTTCTCGCCGGCGCGCACCAGCAGCTCGCGTGTGACCTGCCCCATCTTCTCGCCGAAGAACCTGCCGGCATCGTCGCGCAGGCCGGCCTCGCAGAATTCGCCGGTATAGCTAGCGACTTCTCCCTCCCCGTAGGTGGCGAACCTGGGTTTGAGCTTGTCCCAGTTGGCCTTCATGAACTCCCACGCCTGGCGCTGGGCGGCGTGGTTCTCCATCAGAGAACCAAAATAGCCGCTGGCGTCCTGGCTGCGGATCTGGCCGGTGAGCAGCAGCTCGAGAGAGCGCTGCACCAGTTGGGGCTCGCGGAAGGTGGTGAGCCCGTAGAGGAAGGCGTAGTAGAGGTTGGGCGGCAGGCTGGTGTCGTCGACGCGGGTGAGCAGCTTGTCGTAGAGCGCCGGGCCGCCGTACATGGTGGCCACGTCGGTCATGGTGCCGAAGAGGGAGGCGTCGATGCTCTTGGGATCGTCCACGGCGCGCTCCACCAGGCGAGTGGCGAAGGCGATGACCTCGGGATCGCGTCCCGCCCAACCCAGGGTGTAGAGCACGGCGGAGCGCAGGGCGCGGCGGTCGGCGGACTCGTCGGCCCTGGCTTCGTAGCCCAGCTCCTGGGCCGCGGGGCGCAGCAGGTTCCGCACCCAGGCTTGGTAGCGCGAGCGGTCGCCCTCGGTGACCAGATAATCGGAGATGTAGCGGAGGTGGGTGCCGAGGTTGGCCATGACAAGGGACTCGCGCTCATCCTTGTATGACTCCGCCAGGCGAAGGAAGTCCGCGACGCTGCTGCGGCCGGAGCGCACGCCCGCCCAAGCGTCGTCGAGCAGCGTGAGCCGCTCGGTGGGCTTCAGGGAGCCGATGGCGGCCGCCAGCTTGCGCATGTCCTGCGGGTCGTAGGCGGTGCGATAGTAGCCGAGGCCGTCGGCATTGGCGTACACCCATTCGGCGCAGCCGTTCAGGACGGTGGTCTGCTCGCGGCGGGTGAGTAGCTCGCAGCGAGTGGCGCCATCCGCGGTGCGCAGGCACACGGGAACCGCCCAGTGCTGGTCCGATGCGGCCGCGGGATCCAGAGAGAAGCGCTGCTGCGAGAGCGACACCAGCGTCTTCCCCGCCTCGCAGCGGGAGCTGACGGTCACCTGCGGAACCCCGGGCTGGTCCACGAAAGTGCGCATGATCTCCGCCACCGGCTTGTTGGAGGCGGCGGCCAGGGCGGCGAAGAAGTCCTCGGCGCCGGCGTTGCTGTACCCGTGCTTCTTCAGGTAGCGCTGCACGCCCGCCTGGAAGACCTGGGGGCCGAGGTAGTTCTCCATCATGCGGAGGACGCCCGCCGCCTTCTCGTAGATGATGGGGCTGAACAGCTGGCTGATCTCGGCGGTGCCGCTGGCGCGGGAGCGGATGGGGCGCGCGTTCTGCAGCGCGTCCAGCTCCATGGCCTTGATGTTGTTGGTGACGCCGTAGACGTCCAGCTTCCACTCCGGCTTCCACACCGCCACCGGTTTGGGGCTGGCCCACGAGGCGAAGCCTTCGTTGAGCCAGATGTCGTCCCACCACTTCATGGTGACCAGGTCGCCGAACCACATGTGGGCGATCTCGTGCGACATCACGTCGGCCACCAGGCGGCGGAAGCTCAGGGTGGCGCGAGCTTCGTCCACCAGCAGCATGCTCTCGCGATAGGTGATGAGGCCGGCATTCTCCATGGCGCCGGCGGAGAAGTCGGGGACCGCGACCACGTCCAGCTTGCCGAAGGGGTAGCGCACCCCGTAGTACTGGTTGAACCAGGCGAGTTGCTGCTCGGCGGCGGCCAGACCCAGGCGGCCCAGCTCTTTCTTCCCGGGAGTGGCGCAGACACGCACGGGGATGCCGTCGGCCGAGGCCCCCTCCACGCATTCGAAGTCGCCGACCACCATGGCGACCAGGTAGGTGGACATGCGCGGCGTGGTGGCGAACTTTACGGTGTGCTTGCCCTCGCCGGGGCCGGGCGTGTCCGACACTTCCTTCATGTTGGAAAAGACGCGGTCGCCCTTGTCGGCGACCACGGCGATGTCGAAGGTGGCCTTGAAGGCGGGCTCGTCGAAGCCCGGGAAGGCGCGACGGGCGTCGGTGGGCTCCATCTGCGTGGTGGCGTAGTTGCGTAGCTTGGTCTTGGCCAGGTAGAAGCCGCGCAGCTGGTCGTTCAGCACCCCGGTGTAGACGAAGTGGAGCCGGGCGGCGCCGGGCTTGAGGCTCTTGGCCACGGTCAAGGTGGCG
>CAYTPH010000279.1:0-3734 GCA_964439635.1 uncultured Terriglobales bacterium | reverse complement strand
CAGAACCGCGGCTGGATCTACTCCCAGCAGCAGACCATCTCCGCCGAGGGCTTCAGCGGCCAGGCCTTCAGCCCCTACGTGCCGCACACCGTCCGCGGCAAGGAGACCAAGCGCTGCACCGATTGCCACGTATCCGAGGCCGGCGACAACAACGCCTGGATGGCGCAAGTGCTCATCCAGGGCACCAACTTCGTGAACTTCCTCGGTCGCTGGGTGTACGTGGCCGCCGGCGAGCACGGCTTCGAAGCCGTGGCCGTCACCGAGCACGACGAGCCGCAGGCGGTCATCGGCAGCGACTTCCATAAGCTCGCCTATCCCGACAACTACAAGCGCCACGTCGCCGGCGGTTCAGTGCTGCGCGAGGTGCACGAGCACAAGGGCAAGGACGTCCTGAATGTCCAACTGCGCGGCGAATACCTCTATGCCGCCATGGGCGAGGGCGGCTTCCGCGCCTACGACGTAGCCAACATCGACAACAAGGACTTCTCCGAGCGCATCGTGACCGCGCCCGTCTCGCCCCTGGGCCAGAAGCTGTACGTCCCCACGAAATACGCCGCCGACGTGGCCACGCCCACGACCCTGGGCGTCGACCCGCTGCGCGCACGCTATCCGCAGAACGAGGAGCAGCCCATCCACCTGATGTACGGCTTCCTCTACGTGGCCGACCGCGAAGAGGGGCTGGTAGTGATCGGCGATCCCGACCTGAAGAGCAAGTCGCCCGGCGTGGGTACGCTGCTGGACGGCGACCCCAACAACAACTTCCTGAAGCGGGCGCTGGCTTTCAATCCCGGCGGTGTGCTGACGGGCGCGCGGCGCATCACCATCGCAGGCACCTATGCCTACATGCTGACCGGCCGCGCCCTGGTGGTCGTGGACCTGGATGATCCGCTACAGCCCAGGGTCACGGCGGAAGTGCCGCTGGCGGAGCCCCGCGGCGTCGCCGTGCAGTTCCGCTACGCCTTCGTCGTGGACCGGGAAGGGCTCAAGGTGCTGGACGTCACCGATCTTGCCCATCCCCGGATGGTGCCGGGCGCTCGCGTTCCGTTGGAAGACGCGCGCAACCTCTACCTGGCGAGGACGTATGCCTACGTGGCGGCGGGGAGGAACGGCATGGCTATCGTTGACATCGAGCGCCCGGAGCGCCCGGGGCTCGACCAGGTCTTCAGCGCCGGCGGGGCGCTCAACGATACCAACGACATCAAGGTCGGCATGACGCTGTCCAGTCAGTTCGCCTACGTCGCTGACGGGCACAACGGGCTGCGGGTGGTGCAGCTCTTCTCGCCGCAGGACACGCCCAACTTCTACGGCTTCAGCCCACGGCCGTCTCCCAAGCTCATCGCGACCTATCCCACCAGGGGACACGCGCTGGCCGTCTCCGAAGGCATCGACCGTGACCGCGCCGTGGATGAGAGCGGCAACCAGCTGGCGGTCTTCGGGCGCCGCGGCTCGCGTCCCTTTACCCGCCAGGAGATGCAGCGGATGTATCTGCGCGACGGCCAGCTCTACACGGTCGGCGACCAGCCGCCGCAACCGGCCGCCGACCAGGCGCAGGCGCAGCGCTGATCAGTGTTGTCCGGCGGTGGCCGCGGGTGTTGCCGGGGCCGCTTTCCCGCGCAGCGTACGCGGCCAGAACGTCCCATCCACCGGCTTCTCCTTCGACCAGTCGTGGTAGTCGTGGCACTCGGCGCAGCGAGCGCTGGCGCCGGAGGTGGGCTGCGGCTCCAGCGAGGTGTGGCAGGCGCGGCAGGTCGCGATGCCCGGCAGCAGCAGGTCGGAAGTCTCCTTGCTCGTCGGCGCCGGCTGGTGGCAGGCGGCGCAGTCGAGGCCACGGTGGGCGCGGTGGTCGAACTCGGCGTGCGCCATCCAGCGCGCGGTGATCTGCGCTTTGCGGACCTCGGGGACGGGCCCGCTGCCCTCCAGGGTGTGGCATTCCTTGCAGGTCTTCCGCCATAGCAGCAGCTCCGCCTCTTCCATGCGGAACGAGACCCACTCCGGCGCGTTGCGCGCGATTCTCGGCGAGGGCTTCTTCCCCGGGATGCGGGCGTCGGGGACCCAGGCTTGGCGCACCTCGTCGGGATGGGCGGCGATGTACTCGCTCAGCTTCTTCAGGACGAAGCTGCGCACCACCTCCGGCTTGTCGTGGGGGACGGGTTCGGCGAAGCGCCGATCGAACTGCAGCACGTGGCAGGCCTGGCAGTGTTTCGCGTACTTGATCTCGCCCATGAGCGCCGGCGACAGCGGGCCGGAGACCGGAGCCACCGCCGTGCGCACCCCGGCGGCGGCGTAGGGCCAGGGCGCGGCGGTGGCGGAGCTGCGGTGGCAATCGGCGCAGGTCATCTGTACCGGGCCGTTCGGGCCCTTCAGGTCGCGCTTCAAGTGGACTTGGTGGTTGAGCTTGATGGCGCCGGGGTCCTTGCCCGCCCGCACCGCGGCGAACTCAGGATGGTTCCCTCCGAAGTCGCGGATATCTTTGGCGAAGCGCGTGGGGCCGGACTTGGGGCGTAGGTCGGCGTGGCAGCCGGTGCAGGTGGTGTCCGCGACCCGTGCTAGGGCGACCGAGCCGCGGTGCTCGGCGTGGCACTCGGCGCAATCCGGGGTGGCCGCCGCATTCTCCTGGTGGAGCGGGCCGTCGTGACAGGACTTGCAGGCGCCGTCGCGCACGTGCTTCAGGAACGTCCGTCCCTGCGGTTGGTGGCACGCCTCGCATTCGTTGGCCAGGAAGGCATGCGGAGGAGAGAGCGGGCCGGAGCTGTACACCTTCTGCTGGCCGGCGACGCCGCCGAGCAGCAGCCAGGCCCCCGCCGCTCCGGCCAGTCCCACCGAAAGCAGGAACTTCAGGCGCCGCAGCCGCGCCGGTCTGCGGAAATAGTCCAGGTCGATGCGCTGCGCCAGACTCTTCGAAGTACGGGTGCGGCGTGGCATCGGTCAGTACCTCAGGGCCATGACGCCGTGCACCAGCGTCAGCAGCAGCAGCGCGTAGGAGAGCGGCACGTGGACCAGCAGCCAGCCGTGCAGCCAGCGGTGCAGGCGTTCCTGCCGGGTGAGCTGGCGCTGTTCCTCGCAGATGCCCTCGAGCACATCCACCGCCTCCTTCAGATTAGGCGGCACCACGGTGCGCAGCCCCTGGAAGGTGCGGCGGGCCTGCTCGTCGGAGGCCAAGGCCAAGGACGTGTCGTAAGGATCGTTGAAGAAGGGATAGAGGTTCTCGGCGAAGAACTCGCGCAGCACGATGGCGGTACTGGGAGGCGGCGCCGCCAGCGTCACCGAGCCGCCACCGCTGGCCGCCACTGCCGCCAGGATGTTGGCGATAGGGTCGCCCTTGGTCTTCTCCGCCTCCTCCAGCACCTGCTCGGCCTCGCGCCGCAGTTGTTCGCGCACGTGCCCGATCTGCTCGTAGATGGTCTCGAAACTCACCTGGAGGGTGAGGATCCGCGGCAGGTAGTGTTGCAGCACTGCGCCCAGGATCCCGCTCGCCGTCACCAGCAGCAGCAGGACCATCAGTGCGGTGGTGAGCGGGCCGCCGCCGAGGCTGAACCCGCCGTGGAAGAACACCAGGGGCACGGCCATGATCCCCAGCCAGAGGTGCGCCCGCATCCAGGTCTGCATGCGGCCCAGGCGCTTTGGATGATCGCTGGTCAACAGGGTGACAATATCCGCGAACTGGGCAAGGTGCTGGACGAAAAGGAGGAGTCCCTGAAACTGGCGGCGGCCTCGATGCTGGCGCGCATCGGTAG
>CAYTPH010000278.1:0-3803 GCA_964439635.1 uncultured Terriglobales bacterium | reverse complement strand
CCAGCGCGATGGCACTCTCGCCCACCAGCGAGTCGGCGTCTTCGGGATTGCCGGCGGTGGCCGGCCCCTGGAACCGCTTCAGCAGCGGCTTGCGGAAGAGCAGCACCGCTCCGATGGACAGGCCGGAGAAAAGCAGGAACTGCAACCACAAGGGGCCGCTGAGATTCGCCGCGGCCAGCAGGCCCACGGCGATACCCGCCAGCCCGAAGAACAACAGGTAGAAGCCGCCTGGGGTGACCAGTTCGGCCAGGAGAAGGAAGAATCCGAGGATGATCCACGCCCACCAGGTCATGGCGGACTCCTTCGCACCCGCATGGAATCAGGGGTTCAGCGCGGAGCAGTGTAGCACGAAAGGCCGCGCTCCACGGTCAACGCGCGAGGGCGAACACCAGGTGCTCGGTCATGGTGCCGTCACGGGCGGGACGCTGGACGCGGCGCAACTGCTTCGCGCCGATCTTCTCCAGCGCCTTCTGCGAGCGCAGGTTGTCGGGGCCGACCACGAACACCACGCGCTCCACGAAGCGGAAGGCGTGCGCCAGCATCAGCGACTTCATCTCGCCGTTGTAGGCGCCGCCCCAGTGGGAGCGGGCCAGGAACGTCCACCCGATCTCGATCTCGCTGGCCGCCGGGTCCAGGTTGGCATAGCGCGAGCTGCCGACCATGCGTCCGGTCTGGCGGTCCACGGCCACCAGCGCGCCCCCGGAGGCGAGGGCGCCCTCGAAGTAGCGCTTGAATCCTTCGGGCGTGTAGCGGTCGGGCTCGGGATGCTGCTCCCAGATGAGCGGGTCGCTGGCGGCCCGGAACAGCGGATCGTAGTCGCCGGGACGGAGCGGCCGCAGCTCCAAGAGCTTGCCCTGCAGGGTTGGCTGGAGTTCGAAGTCCACGCGTCGTTCGTCCCGATTCTAGCAGCCAGAGCAGCCAACCTCGAGCGCGGCTGGACTGGCCGTGCGGTGGCCGGGACGAAGCGAGCGTGATTCGTGACCGCCTTCCGCGTCCTAGCCGCCGGGAGCGTCGTTGGACATGGCGGTCTCGATGGATTCCAGCTCCTGCGTGAGCTCCTCGATGCGCGCCTGCAGCAGGTTGCGGATGGAGAGGATGCCGAGCACGGTGCCGCGGTCGTCCACGACAGGCAGGTGGCGGTAGTGGAACTCGACCATGGAGGCGAAGGCCTCGGCGGCGGTGGTGTGGGTGGTGGCCAGCTCCACGTTGGGAGTCATGAGCTCGCGCACCGGCGTGCCGCGGGGATCGCGGCCGGAGAGGGCGAAGCGCTTGAGCACGTCGCGCTCGGTGAACATGCCGGCGATGCGGCCCTCGCCGTCCACCACGGCGACCGCGCCCACTCGGCGGTCGAGCATGGTCTGGATGGCGTCGGCAACGCTGGCGGTCACCGGCACCGTGGCCGGCGGCTGATCGCAGAGGTGCAGGATGCTCATGGTTGTCCCCCGGGCTCGCGTGGGATGAGGGCGCTTATTATGCCCGCGGGCGAAGGCATGTCAAGCGTCCGGGAAACAAAAACCTTGCCACGGATCTTCACGGATAGAACCTGATCAGCAAGAATCCGTGAAGATCCGTGGTAAGTCTTTTCGCTCGTTCGGGGGCAAAGAAAAAAAAGGCAGAGCGGCTGGCTCTGCCGGGTGTGGCGGCTTCCGCCCCAACACGCCACCTCGGGCTGAAGCCCGAGGCTACCGCGCCGGGGACCCCGGGCCCGGGATCACTTCTTGTTGACGGCTTTCTTCAGTTCGGCGCCGGCGGTGAACTTGGCGACGCGCTTGGCGGCGATCTTGATGGGTTTGCCGGTTTGAGGGTTGCGTCCGGTGCGGGCCTTGCGCTGCGAGGTCGAGAAGGTCCCGAACCCGACCAAAGTGACGCGGGCGCCCTTCTTCAGGGCGGCGGTCACACCGGCGATGGCGGCGTCCATAGCGGCGCCGGCCTGCGCCTTGGTGATGCCCGCTTCCGCGGCTACCTTGTCGATAAGATCGGCTTTGTTCATGCAGTCTGCCTCCTGGGCAGTTTCGAAGTCGGCCTATTTAGCGCCCGCTTTGGGCCGCTGTCAAGCGAAAGCGGTGTGGAAAACCGCGCCGTTGGCGGCTTTCGGGGACAAGGCGTGGGCGGGGTTGGCGGATGCGTCAATCTCAGGTTGGTCACTCATTGCGCCGCGGCCCGGCTGGAGGTAGATTCGGAGTTCCAGCCGGAAGAGGTTTTTCCCCATGAATGTGGCAGAAGCGGTGTGCACCCTGTGCGGAGGCTCGGGGTGGAAGGAAGTGTCGCGGGAGCCGCGGCGGGTGGCACGCTGCGAGTGCGTGGCCTCGGGGCGGGCGGAGCGGCTGCTGGCGGCGGCCCGCATCCCCGCGCGCTACGAGCACTGCGAGCTGGCCAACTTCGATATCGATATCCCGGGGCAGCACAAGTCGCTGGCCACGGCGCGGCTGGCCGCCGGCAAGATGGTGGAGGAATACCCGCTGGACCGCACCGGGCTGCTGATCGTCGGCCCCATCGGCGTCGGCAAGACCCACCTGGCGGTCGGCATCGTCAAGGAGCTCATCGCCGGCAAGGGCATCCCCTGCCTGTTCTACGACTACCGCGAGCTGCTGAAGGAGATCCAGAACTCCTATAACGCTTCCGTCAACACCACCGAGATGGAAGTCCTGCGGCCGGTGTTCGAGACCGACGTGCTGGTGCTCGACGAACTGGGGGCGGTGAAGCCGACGGAGTGGGTGTGGGACACCGTCAGCCACATCCTGAACACCCGCTACAACGACAAGCGGACGACCATCGTGACCACGAATTTTTCCGACCGGCCGGCGGCGATGGTGGCGGGGCCGCGGGGCGCGGCCCGCGAGGAGTCGCTGGGCGACCGCATCGGCGAGCGCATGCGCTCCCGGCTGCACGAGATGTGCCGCGTGGTGGAGCTGCAGGGCGAAGACTTCCGCATGAAGATCCGCAGCGCCAGCCACTTCTAACACCACACCACGGAGACACGGAGACACGGAGGAAATAGGAACAGAGAACCTCCGTGCCTCTGTGTCTCCGTGGTTTCTTCACTTCGCCAGCACCGCCAGCGCTTCCCGGAAGAGGGCGTCGAACGTCGCGGGCTTGCCGTTCTTGCCGGCGGCGGCCAGGGCGCGCTCGGCGGGCGCGCGCTGGTAGCCGAGGTTCATGAGCGCCGAGAGCACGTCGTCCTCGATCGGCGAGGCGGCGGCGAGGGGCGCGGCGGCGAACGATTCCAGCTTGTCCCGCAGCTCCAGCACCATGCGCTCGGCGGTCTTCTTGCCGATGCCGGGGATGCGCGTGAGCCGCGCCACGTCGCCGGAGCGGATGCTGGCCACCATCTCCGGCGTGGCCATGCCGCTCAGGATAGTGACCGCCAGCTTGGGCCCGATGCCGCTCACCGAGATCAGGCGCTCGAAGAGCTGCTTCTCCTCCACACGCAGGAAGCCGAAGAGGGCAATGGCGTCCTCGCGGACGTGGGTGTGGACGTGCAGGCTGACCTCCTGGCCGGCGGCGGGCAGGTCGGTGAAGGTGGGGACGGTGATGGTGACGTCGTAGCCGACCCCGCCGGCCTCGACGATGGCCTGGTTGGGATGCTTGGCAAGCAGCCGTCCGCGTAGATGGGCGATCACGAGAGCATTGTAGCCACGATGCGCGTAAATCACTCTCCAAAGATTTCCTTACGCTTGTTCTGATTCCGGAACAAGGGATGCTTTTCGGTTGTTGGAGAGCTTCTGGCGTTGTATATCTCGCGCGAGAAGCTCTTATGGCGCACTCCTGGGAAGTCCAATTACAGAGATGGTCGAAGGCAGGTC
>CAYTPH010000277.1:0-3821 GCA_964439635.1 uncultured Terriglobales bacterium | reverse complement strand
CGGTCGTCCTCGCGGCCGCGGCAGACGAAGAGGGCGGCGTCGAGGGTGTCGTGCCCGCGGCGCAACAGCTCGTAAGCGCCGTCGAGGGAGTCGTAGCCGGTGTACTTGCAGATGATGGTGGGGCGCTTGGGCGCACGCTGCGGCGGCGGGGCTTCCTTGGGCTTGTCGGTGGGCTTCTGCTCGATGGACTTGGTCTGCTGGGCGAGAGCGAGCGAGGCGGAGCCGAGAGCGGCGGTGGCGATGAAATCGCGGCGCGTAGGTTTCATGGCGGGGAAAACGATAGCACGAGCGATGCACGCGTACCCATTCAACACGGAGGACGCGGAGGTACACGGAGGAAAGAAAGAAGCCACCGCAACAGGCGGTGGCTTCAAGCTGACGACTACCGACTGACGACTGCCGACTACACGGCAAGTTTCTGCGGCGTGTTCTGGTCGGCGCGGAAGCGCAGCAGCGCGCCGACGCCGCCGGCGCGGGCGAACTCGGGATCGTCGGCGACGTACACCAGGCGGATGCCTTCACCGAGGGCGCGGGTGATGAGCACTTCGCCCACATCTTCGACGTGCCGGGTCTCCCGGCCGCAGGCGGCGCAGGCCTTGACCATGCGGGTGTCGAGATGGCCGCAGTTACGGCACTCTGCCACCGGCGCGGAGAAGCCCTCGCCCAGGAGCAGGGCCTGCACCTCACCCCGTTCCAGGGAAGCCAGCACGTGGCGGAGGCCGACGGCGCCGCGGCCGTTGCGCTGCGATTCGCCCAGCACCTCGCGCAGCAGGCCGTGGCGCTCGCTGCGGGCGTGGGCGTCGAGCAGGCGCTGCGCCTGGTCGCGGACCTGCTCGGCGGAGGCGGTCGCTGGATCGGCGGTGAGACGGCCGATGAGGCGCTGCTTCACGTAGGCGTGCAGGTGGGGCTCGATCTCCGGCCAGGTCTCGCTGCGGCAGCCGACGGCGAACAGCTCGCAGCCCTGCGCGGCGTGCATCTCCTGCAGGCGGTCGGCGACGCCCTTGAAGTGGCGCATGACCTCGTTGTCGATGTGGCGCTCGATGTGGCCGGCCTCGTACCCGGCAAAGCCGTCAGTGCGCGGCCGGCGCGGGATGGCGGCGGTGAGTTCTCCGGCCTCGCCGATCTGTCCGGCGCGCATCAAGAAGAAGCGGGCGCGCTCGCGGTCGGCCAGCACCACGCCGCAGCGCGGGTGGGAGGCGGCGATCTCGGCCAGGGGCTTCAGGTGGAAGCGCTGGTTGACGATGAGCTGGGTGCGCGCGATCCGCGAGGGCAGGTCGAATTCCTGCCAGATGCCCTGCTCGCGGCAGGCAAAGACGGCCTTGGCGCGGGCATGATTGCCGTGGAGTTGTTCCGCCATCTCCAGGATGCGCTGCAGGTCGGCGCGGACGGCGCCATTGCCGCCGCGGCGCTCGGCCTCGCGCAGGGCGTCGCGCACCAAGTCCTTGACCAGGATGGCCTCCTCGCGGTGCGACTTGTTCTGCGGGGTGCGCGGCTGGAAATAGAAGCTGACGGCCGTACCCTTGGGGTCTTCCAATTGGGCCAGATGGCGGAGTTCCTCGCGAGTGATCATTCGTCCTCCTG
This sequence comes from uncultured Terriglobales bacterium, assembly GCA_964439635.1. Taxonomy (GTDB): domain Bacteria; phylum Acidobacteriota; class Terriglobia; order Terriglobales; family Acidobacteriaceae; genus CAYTPH01. Next base: position 2,240 of record CAYTPH010000277.1, on the reverse strand, counting down.
AACCACAAATCGTGGCTGGTTATGCGGTCTTGGAGTGCTGCAGGAGCTTGTCGCGGAAGGCGGCGGAGGCTGGGACCTTTTCCTTCACCCGCTCGCGAGCGCTTTCGATGGAGCGCTTCACGTCCTCGAGCTTGCGGTCGGTGGTGGCGGCGATCTCCTCGAGGGTGAAGCCCTCGATGGCATAAAGGATGAAGGCCTCGCGCTCCTGGGGCGAGGTGCCGAGCAGCGCCCGCTCGGTGAGGGTGATCATCTCGTCGCGGGCGGCCTCCTGCTCGGGATCGGCCTGGCGGGCGTCGGCGATCACGTCCTCGCGCAGGATGAGCTCGTCGGGCTGGTGGTACTGGAGCTCGGAGTCGTCGGTCGCGCGCACGTTCTGCTTGCGCGCGGACATCTCCAGAGGAACGTGGGTGCCCAGGGCCTCGCCATTGTCCTTGGCGACGCGGCTGATGGCGCGCAGCGCCAGGCGATACAGCCACCGCTCCAGTGACAGCAGTTCCGGCTTCTCCTCGCTGTCGCCCAAGGCCATGGCCACCGCCTCGTCGATCACTTCTTCCGTGGTGACAAGGTCATCGACCAGCAGCCCGGTGTTGAGCCGGTAAAGCAACTCCCGGTCCACGAAGTGCTCCAGCTTCTCCAGGTTGGCGTTCACGTAGGAGGTGATGTCTTCTCCGGAAACCTTGAGAGGATGCACCGCGGCCATGGTCTCCTCGAACGGGACCTGGGGAATGCCCTTCTGGCGGGCGGCGCGGCGGGGCATGGGATGACGGCGGGAGCCGCGCAGCTGGGTCTTGTGCCGGGCCAGCTGCCGCAGCAGCTCGTCGAAGGCGGCCTTCGCCACCGCCACCGGCTCCTTGCCCGCCTCCTGGGAGGCCAGCTGTCCCGAGGGCAGCCGCAGGTTCAGCGACACGACGGTGCCCTCGCGGGCGTTGTTGGATTCCACGTTGCCGCGCAGATGAAGCAGATCGGGGCGAAAAGCGGCCAGCCGCCGGCGCAGCTTTTCGACGCTGTGGTTGATCTCTTTTTCTAGGTCGGGAGACTTGGAGGCCTTGTAGGAAATCTGAACGTTCATCGGGGTACCTCGGGAGACGGCTGGAACCCCCGCGTCCAAGTCCGACGCGGCAAAGGAACTGTTTGCAATACGGATTTTACACCTGGGGATTCAGACGCAAGGGGAAATCGGCAAGTTGCTTTCGCGGCAGGTCCGGTAGGGGTGAGCAATTATCGTGCCAAGAAAAAGACTGAACCGCTGGGACGCGGGAGAAACGCTTCACCACAAAGGACATAACGGAAGACGCAAAGGGCACGAAGGAAAGCCAAGGCTAGACGGCGACGGTGAAGCTGCTCTCGGTGCGGGTGACCGGGCGATAGAGGGTGTCGCGCTCGACGGGCTCGCGGCCGGCTTCCCGGATAAGGCGGATAAGTTGCTGGCGGCGCAGGCCCTGGGGCGTGGTGGCGCCGGCATCGTGGTAGATCTTCTCCTCGACGACGGTGCCGTCGAGGTCGTCGGCGCCGAAGCGCAGGGAGATCTGCGCGATCTTGGGGGTGACCATCTGCCAGTAAGACTTGATGTGGGCAAAATTGTCGAGCACCAGGCGGCCGATGGCGACCTCCTTGATGTCGCGCAGGCCGGTGGTGGTGTGCAGGTGGCGCAGCGGCGTGTTCTCCGGGTGGAAGGCCAGCGGGATGTAGGTCTGGAAGCCGCCGGTCTGGTCCTGCAAGGCGCGCAGCTTGAGCAGGTGATCGACGCGGTCTTCGTCGTTCTCCACGTGGCCGTAGAGCATGGTGGCGTTGGAGCGGAGGCCGATCTGGTGGGCGATGCGGGCGGTATCGAGCCACTGGTCGCCGTCGATCTTGTGGTCGCAGATGATGTGGCGGACGCGGTCGGCGAAGATCTCGGCGCCGCCGCCGGGCAGCGAGTCCACGCCCGATCCCTTCATCTTCTCCAGGGTCTCGCGGATGGTCAGCTTGGCCCGCTTGGCCAGGTAGGCGACTTCCACCATGGTGAAGGCCTTCAGGTGGACCTGGGGAAAACGTTCTTTCAGGCCGCGGACCAGGTCGAGAAAGTACTCGAAGGGCAGGTCGGGGTGCAGGCCGCCGACGATGTGGAACTCGGTGACGGCTTCGCTGTAGCCGGAGGCGGCGGTCTGGAAGGCTTCCTCCAGGGCCATGGTGTAAGCCCCGGGAGCGTCCTTCTTGCGGCCGAAGGCGCACAGCCGGCAGGCGGCGACGCAGACGTTGGT
>CAYTPH010000276.1:0-3868 GCA_964439635.1 uncultured Terriglobales bacterium | reverse complement strand
CCCCGAACCAAGCAATTTGTGAGGGGTCCTGCACTCTCGTAACCCCCTGGTTAAGGCCCCGCTGGTTACTCTCTCTACGCATATAGACACCGCAAAGGGGCAAAAGTTGCATTACTTGTTCTGAGGGGAGACTTGCCAATAGAAGAGCCGCCCGGTGAGGCGGCGGGGATCGGGGATCATGTTGGAGTCGCTCGTCGCTAGCCGTCGGTCGCTAGCGGGTCAGTCGCGAGGCGCTGATTGCGAGTCGCGAGCGGGAGAGATTTCGGCGTCATCCTGAGGCGCTTCAGCGCCGAAGGATCCCGCGTGTCACGGCATTGTCGTGAGTGCGCGCGAGGTCCTTCGCGGCTGAAGCCACTCAGGATGACGCCGGGCTTGTTATGGGTTCAGCGCCGTCGCCTGCTCGAGCAGGAGCTGCTCATCGCCTGGCAACTGACAACCGGCAACTGGCAACTACTTCCGCACCGGCCTGGCCGGGGCGTAGGTCTTCATGAACTTCTCCACCGAGCGCACGTAGACGTCGGCGAAGTCCACCACCGGGCGGCGGGTCTCGATGAGCTGCCGGGCCTCGTCCAGGCCGTAGCCCAGGGCGCGCATCAGCGCCAGGGCCATCATGGGGGCGCGGTGGACGCCAGCGGCGCAGTGGATGAACACCTTGGTGTCGGGCTGGTCGAGGGCGGCCAGGGCGAAGTCCACGCCGCGCTGGAAGAGCTCGGGCGGCTTGGGTTGAAAGTCGTCGTCGACCGGGTTCCAGAGGACGTCCACGCCGTAGGGATCGGCCAGCGGGGTGTCGTCGAACTCGATCTGCATGTCGATGATGTGGGTGACGCCGGCCCGGACCACTTCGGCCATCTTGGCGTCCGTCCAAATGCCGCCGCCCACCGCGATGCGGCTGGTGATCCAGGTCAGGTCCATCCCGCTCCGTTCCCTGCTGGGAGAAGAGTGTTCAGTCTACCTTACGGCGGAACCGTGCACGGATGGGGAGCGTCGACTTCCCCACCCTGCCCGTCCAACGGCGGGACCGACAAGGGCGGGGCAACCTGCCGCTCCAGTTCCTTCAGCAGGAGGGCCACCAGGGCCCCGTCGGCGGTCGGCGGCGTGGCCCCGGAGATGTGCGCGAAGTCGAACAGGAACTTGGCGTGCAGGTAGCTGCCCTGCTTGGCCTGCTCGATGACCGCGCGCACGATGGCGGGCGCGGCACGGACCACCGCGGCGGTGGCGCGCTCCAGCGGCGCCGGTTTTTGCTTGGGTTCCATAGAAAGATTCACCACAGAGGTCACAGAGGCAAACGGAGGAAGTCGAAAGAAGTCGGATCGAAGATCGCAGAAGGGTTCCTCCGCGTCCTCCGCGTTGAGTTCTATGCAGCCGTGCGCAAAAGAAAAGGCGCGACCGGAAGGCCGCGCCGTTTTTCTTACTCTCTACTTTCAGAATATCAAATTCGAAGCAGTTGCCCGCTACTTTTCCACAGATTTATTTCTCCTGCATCAGCAATGACTTACGTGGGAATCGAGATTCCGCGGCTCTTGACAAGAAAACATCTGAGGTTCGGTGTGGTGAAGAAACAGGCGCAGCAGACCGCGTTGCAGGAAGAGGACGGCAAGTGCGTCGAGGGCTTTTGAGGTCCCCCTGCGCGCGGTGAGCGGAGCGCAGGCCAGCAGCCGCGAGGCTTCTTCGGGCGTGTATCCCTGGAAGACGACATGCGTCAGAACGTGGCGCTGGAAGGAAGGCAGCGATTCCAGGCAGCGTTCGATGTCGTGGGTGAAGATCACCAGGTCCTCAAAGGTCTGCAGCCGGTAAGACGTAACGCGCGCACGAAACACTTCGCCGCCGAGGAGCGACGGCAGGCGGCCGATCTCCAACGATACACGGTAGAACTTCCGCAGGATGGCGATGACGTGCTTACGGTAGGCGCGGATCTCATCGGGCGGCGGGAGAGCGGGAGGCAGGAAACGGGCGTTCATGCGTCCCTCCTCATGCGCGGGCGCTGATCGCAGCGCAGGCGGACCTGAAGGTCGTCCACGATCCGGCGGCAGGCGAGGCAATAGATGGCTGCGGAGCCGGTCAGTCGCAGCCACAGGCTGCCGCACAGCTCGCAGTACTTCGGTTCCAGGGTCTGGGGACGGTCGGATGAGGGCATGGCGACTCCTTCTCAGAAAAAACGAAAAGCCCTGCGCCGGACCTCGAGGGATCCGGAGCAGGGCTCGTTTCTCGTACGATGACCTGCGCTGCTATTTAGTTTCTAGTGCCTGGTGCCGAGTGCCTAGTGGAAACTGGCCTCGCCAGGCACTGGGCACTCTGTACTAGGCACTTCTTTCCCGATGGGCGAAGTAGCCCTCCTCGTAGCCGGACTTGAGGACGCGGCCGTTCTGCACCACCACGCTCAAGCGCCCGGTGAAGCGCACAATCTGGAGCAGCCGCTGCATGGAAGAAGACAAGACCTCGGCTTCGCGCACCTTGCGGCGAAACTCCAGGAAGCTGGCGTCGGGGGCCGTGGGAACATCGGACATCGGACACCGCCGAAAAGGACGATACGATCGAATATCCCCGACCATACGCCCGGCGCCTCCGCCCAGTCAAGAACTCTATGTGGTTTCTGTTAAGCAGGTTACAAGGAATATATCCAAAAGATATATCTGGAGTGGTACAATCCCGGGCTGCCTTCATTCCCCCTTTCCCGAGGTACGCCATGAGATTCAAGGCCCTCCAGGAGAACCTCCGCAAAGCCATCTGGGAGCGCATCGAGGCCCGCAAGCTCACCGGGCTGAAGCTGGCCCACCAGACCGGGTTCAAGCAGGCCCACATCTCCAACTTCCTCAATCGCAAGCGCTCGCTCAGCCTGGAAGGCATGGACAAGGTGCTGAGCGTGCAGAAGTTATCGGTCCTCGACCTGCTCAGCCAGGAGGCGGTGAACAGGCGCGCCTCCATCCTGCCGCCCTCCGAGGGCGAGTTCGAGAACGTGCTGCTGGTGGACGGCGAGGTGGCCGCCTCCGAGCGCCTGATCCGCGAGCAGGACGTGAAGGACATCCTCAAGTTCAAGAAGGCGTTCCTGAAGCGGCTGCGGCCGCAGCGGCAGGGCGGGCGCGGCGACTGGCGGCGCTTCGTGCTGGTGAAGGTGGATGCCCACACCGCCATGAGCATGTACCCGCGACTGCTGCCCGGCTGTACCGTGCTCATCGACCGCCACTACAACTCGCTGAAGCCCTACCGCGCCAAGGAACAGAATATGTACGCCGTGGCCAAGGAGGGCGGGGTCACCATCAAGTACGTGGGGAAGGCGGGCGACCGCCTGGTGCTGCGCCCCCACAACCAGGCCTACCCGGTGGACGTCGTGCGTGTCGCGAAGGGCAAGAGCGCGGCCGACTACATCGTGGGGCGGGTGTGCCACGTAGCCATCGAGACATAGTCGCGAGCTACGAGTCACGAGTCGCGAGCGAAGCAAAAAGCAGAAAGACTCACCACGGATTGACACGGATCGACACGGATCAGTGAATAAGGTCCGTGACCATCCGTGGGAATCCAGGGAGGAGGCACTGGTATGGACGAAGCAGCGGGGATGGCGGTGGGCGCCCGGCGGCTGGAGGACATCGCCCTCGACATGATGAAGTTCGTGGCCGTCACCACCGGCTACGGCCGCACCGGCACGCCCGGCGCCGGGTTCCAGGGCGGCACCGTCAACAAGGCCGACGACTACGCCAATCACTTGATCGAACTCTACGGTCGCTGCCTGCATGCGGTGCAGGGGAAAAAGTAGAAGGCCGCGGAGCACGGATCCTGCACGCCGGAAATCTTGCGTAGCGCACGCACTCGATTTCAACACGGAGGACACAGAGGACACGGGGAGATCAAGGCCAGCGTCTTCTTCCGTGTCCTC
>CAYTPH010000275.1:0-3892 GCA_964439635.1 uncultured Terriglobales bacterium | reverse complement strand
CATCCCGCTGACGCTGGTGGGCATCCTGCCCGCACACGCGCTGATGGGGGCGTTCTTCACCGCCACCAGCATGATCGGGTTCATCGCCCTGGCCGGCATCATCGTGCGCAACTCCATCATCCTGGTGGACTTCATCAAGCTGCGGCGGGAACAGGGCATGGCGCTGGAGGAGGCGGTGGTGGACGCGGGCGCGGTGCGCTTCCGCCCCATGCTGCTGACGGCGGCGGCGGTGGTGGTGGGTGCGGGAGTGATCCTGTTCGACCCCATCTTCCAGGGCCTGGCGATCTCGCTGATGGCGGGCGAGGTGGCGTCCACGGTGCTGTCGCGCATGGCCGTGCCGGTGCTGTACTACATGGTGGAGAGCCGCAAGCGGGCGACGGTAGCGCAAGAAGCGGTGACCGCTGGTTAGTTCTCAGTTCCCGGTTGCCAGTGCGGCGAAGGGGCCCTTCGATGCCGATATAATCCAGGCATCTTGAATCTCCGGCCCATCAAAGTACTTCTCCTGCTGGTTGTGGCATCCCTGCCGCTCTGGGCGCAGAGGGGGGAGAGCGCGCGCACGCTGGTGGTGCTGCCGTTCGAGAACCGGTCGAAGGCGCCGGGCATCGAGTGGATCGGGGAGGCGTTCCCGGAGGTACTGGGGCAGCGGATGACGTCGCCGACGCTGTTCGTGATCGGGCGCGCCGACCGCCTCTATGCCTTCGACCGGCTGGGGATCCCCGCCAACCTGCGGCCGTCGCGCGCCACCCTGTTCCGCATCGCGCAGGAGCTCGACGTGGATTACGTGGTCATGGGCAGCTACGATTTCGACGGCCAGACCTTCACCGCGCGGGCACAGCTGCTGGACATGGCCAAGTTGCGCATGCTGCCGGAGGCGGTGGAGAGCGGGACGCTGGTGAAGCTGATCGACATCCAGACGGCGCTGGCCTGGGACGTGATGCGGCTGATCAACCCGCAACTGCTGACTTCGAAGAACGCTTTCCTGGCGGCGTCCACGCCGATCCGGCTGGATGCCTTCGAGAACTACGTGCGCGGGAGTATCGCCGCGGAGCCCGAGGAGCGGGTGCGGTATTTCAACGTCGCCGTGCGGCTGAAGCCTGACTATGCGGCCGCCATCCTGGGCCTGGGCAAGGCGCACTACGAGGGCCGGGAGTACGGCGACGCGGTCAAGTGGCTGACAAAGCTGCCGAAGAGCGACCCCCTGGCGCGCGAGGCCAACTTCTTCCTGGGGCTGGCGGCGTACTACCTTGGCGACTTCACCATGGCGGAGCAGGCGTTGGAGTTCGTGGCTTCGCGCATGCCGCTGACCGAGGTCCACAACAACCTCGGGGTCGTGGCGAGCCGGCGCGGCGGGAAGGATGCCGTCGGGCACTTCGAGCGCGCGGCGCAAGCCGACCCCAACGACCCCGACTACCAGTTCAACCTGGGGGTGGCGATGTATCGCGCCGGCGACGTCGCCGGCGCCGGCCGCCAGCTGCGGGAAGCGCTGCGGCTGCGTCCGGGAGACGGCGAGACCAGCAGCCTGCTGGACGCGGTGAACCGGCAGATCGCCGGGGGCTCGCCGCCCGCGAACTCCCGCCTGCCGCTGGAACGTGTGAAGCGCAATTACGACGAAACCTCGTTCCGGCAAATGGCGCTGGAGATCTACAACGCCAACGAGCGGCGCATGCGCGGGCAACCGCCGCGCGTGCATGCCAGCTTCCACATCGAGCGCGGGAGAGAGTTGCTGAGCCAGGGATTCGTAGGCGAAGCGGAGCGGGAGTTCCGGGAAGCCAGCACGCTGGACCAGGCCAACGCCGCCGCCATTGCCGGGCTGGCCGCGGCCCTGGAGGGCAGCGACCCCGCGGCGGCGCGGGCGGAGGCGAACACGGCGCTGCGCCTGCGGGCTTCCTCCGATGCATATCTTGTGCTGGCACGGCTGGAGTTGCGGGACAATAACCTAGAGGCGGCGAGCCGGAACGTGGAGCGGGCGCTGGAGCTGGAACCGGCGAACGCCACCGCCGCCGCACTCAAACGCACGATTGCAGCCAAGCTTGCGGAGAAAGCGCAGCCGCTGCGACAGCCATGAGAGTCCTTCGATCTGCGATCCTCCTACTCTTCCTGTTGAGCGCTTCCCTGCTGGCCGCCGACGTGGTGAAGATCACGGTGGCGGACATGATCCATCCCATCTCCGACGAGTTCATCGGGCGGGCGCTGGAGCAGGCAAAGAAGGACAAGGCCGAGGCGGTGCTGATCGAGTTGAGCACGCCCGGGGGCCTGGAGACCTCCACCCGGTCCATCATCGAAAAGATCCTGGCGTCGCCGGTGCCGGTGATCGTGTACGTGTCGCCCAGCGGGAGCCGGGCGGCGTCGGCCGGGTTCTTCATCCTGCAGGCGGCGGACGTGGCGGCCATGGCGCCGGGCACCAACACCGGGGCGGCCCATCCGGTGGTGCTGGGCGGCGGCAAGATAGACGACGTGATGAAGTCCAAGATGGAAGAAGACTCGGCGGCCTTCATGCGCTCGTTCGTGGAAAAGCGCGGGCGCAACGTGGAGGTGGCGGAGAGCGCGGTGCGAGAATCCAAGTCGTTCACCGAGCAGGAGGCGCTGAAGCAGAACCTGATCGATGTGATCGCGGCCAACCAGGAAGAGCTGTTCAAGCAGCTGGAGGGCCGGAACATCAAGCGCTTCGACGGCAGCACGGCCACGCTGCACCTGGTGGGCAAGCCGGTGCGGCCCATGGAGATGACGCTCAAGCAGCGGATCCTGTCGTTCATCATGGACCCCAACGTGGCCTTCATCCTGTTCTCCATCGGGATGCTGGCGCTGTACGCCGAATTCAACCACCCGGGGGCGATCCTGCCGGGGGTGATCGGGCTGATCTTCATCCTGCTGGCGGTGTTCGCGTTGAACATCCTGCCGACGCGCTACGCGGCGCTGGCGCTGATCCTGGCGGCGTTCATCCTGTTCGCGCTGGAAGCCAAGTTCACCAGCCACGGGATCCTGGGCGCGGGGGGCATCGTGGCCATGGTGATCGGGGCGCTGCTGCTGGTGGACGGTCCCATCCCGGAGATGCGGGTGAAGCTGCTGACGGCCCTGTCGGTGAGCGTGCCCATGGGCGTCATCACCGTGTTCCTGATGACGCTGGCCATCCGCGCACAGCGGCAGAAGACGGTGATCGGACCGGAGTCGCTGGTGGGCGGAGTGGGGGTGGCGCGCAGCCTGCTGTCGCCCGAAGGAAAAGTCTTCATCCAGGGAGAACTGTGGGACGCGGTGGCGTCGGCGCCAATCCAGCCGGGAGAGCAGGTGGCGGTGCGCAAGGTGAATGGGCTGGTGCTGGAGGTCGAGCCGCTGGAGGCGAAGAAGCAGGCCAAGGTCTAGAGTGCCCGCGCGAGGGCGCGCGGGCTACATTTGCACTCCGGGTACTGGGTACTGAGTACTGGGTACTGAGTACCGTCTTGTGAGCTACAATCCGCGGCAGTGAGGCAGACGCCGCAAGTCTGCGAACGGAGGTTTGCGCCATGTCGTTCGGGCTGATCGCTCTCATCGTCATCGGTTTCTACCTGTTGAGTTCCATCAAGATCCTGCGCGAGTACGAGCGCGGCGTCATCTTCCGCCTGGGCAAGGTGCTGCCGCACCCCAAAGGGCCGGGGATCATCCTGGTGTTCTGGCCCATCGACCAGATCGTGCGGGTGTCGCTGCGGCAGGAGGCGCTGGAAGTGCCGCCGCAGGACATCATCACCCGCGACAACGTCACCCTGAAGGTGAACGCGGTCATCTTCCTGAAGGTGGTGGATTCGAACAACGCGGTGGTGCAGGTGTCGAATTACCTGTACCAGACTTCGCAGTTCGCCCAGACCACGTTGCGGTCGGTGCTGGGCGAGGTGGAGCTGGACGAGCTGCTGGCCCACCGCGA
>CAYTPH010000274.1:0-3905 GCA_964439635.1 uncultured Terriglobales bacterium | reverse complement strand
TTGCCGGCGGGCTCGATGGCGGCCATCATCCAGCGGCCGCGGACGCGCCGCACCACCACTCCCCCGGCTGAGAATTCGCGGGCCATCGGGGTTACGTTTGTACCTGCGGGGTGCCCAGGAAACAAGTGCGACGGCACCAAAGCTGTGGCATGCTGCATCTTACAGAGTAGCCGTCCCTGGAATGGGGACCAAATGAGCACGTTCAACCGCATCGTCCGCTCGTTGCGCGCGTTCAAGCGCGGGCTGGAGCGCGTCCCTGTCCCAGCGCCCGCGCGCCAGGCGCCGCGCATCGGCCTGGCGCTGGGCGGCGGTTTTGCCCGCGGCATCGCCCACATCGGGGTGCTCAAGGTGCTGGAAGAAGAGACGATCCCCGTCGCCCTGGTGGCCGGCACCAGCGTGGGGGCGCTGATCGGAGCGGGCTACTGCAGCGGCGCCAGCCCGCAGGAGATGGGGGCGAGCGCGGCGCGCCTGCGCTTCAAGGACTTCGCCCGCTGGACGCTTTCCTGGCAGGGCTTCGCCAGCAACGATCGCATGGTGCACATGCTTCCCCGCCTGCTCAAGGCGAAGACCTTCGAGGAGCTGCGCATCCCCCTGGCGGTGGTGGCCACCGACCTGGTCACCGGCGAGCCGGTGGTGTTGCGCCGCGGGGCGCTGGTGGATGCCATCCGCGCCAGTTGCGCCTATCCCGGCATGTTCCTCCCGGTCAGCGTGGAGGGACGCCTGCTGGTGGACGGCATGCTGGCCTACCCGCTGCCGGCCGAACCGCTGCGCCAGGCAGGCGCGGAGCGCGTCATCGGCGTGTACTTGCGCTCCAGCTACGTCACTTGCGAAGGCCCGCGGCACGTCTTCGACGTCATCGGACAGTGCTTTTCCATCGTGCAGAGTAAAGCCTACGAGCGGTGCAAGGCCCAGGCGGACGTGCTGGTGGAGCCGGAAGTGGGAGAGTTCGCCTACGACGCCTTCGACCGGGCGGCGGAGCTGATGCAGGCCGGAGAGGCGGCGGCTCGCGCCGCCCTGCCACAGATCCAGCAGTGGCTGACGCAGCCGCAGAGCGGCAAGGCCCCGGCGGGCGCCCCGGTGATCGCCCCCGCCTCCTGAGCGATTGACCCTGCGCGGAGCGGCGGTTAGACTACGGGGAGATTCCCCTTCATTCCTCTCTCAGGACTTTGCATGAAACGCTATCGCTCTGCCCGCGACGTGTACGCCGACATCGAGCGGGCGCTGGCCAAGGGCAAGGCGCGCGTGGGCGCCCGCGACGTCCTGCAGCGCGCGGTCGAACTCCTGTGCGCAGGACGCCATTACAGCTTCGCCGCGGTCAGCTTCCGGGCGGGCGACCGCCTGCTGGAGCAGGCGCTGGCGGGCGAGCGCGGCGCCGGCGCGGCGGAGTTCGACGTCCCGCTGAAGCTGGTGCAGCGCGAGCTGGGGGTGCTGTGCGCGCGCAATGAACGCGGCTTCGCGCCGCCGGAGCGAGTCCTGTTGAAGAAGGTGGCTCGGGCCCTAGCGCTGTACGCCACGGGGAAGGGGAAGGCCGTCATGCGCCAGGCCCGCCAGGAGGCCATCGCCGCCGGCGAATCCCCCCGAGGCTATCAGCCGAGCTCCGAGCGTCCCACCCCCATGCGCCGCGTCGCGGCGGGAGAGAAATCCTAGAGATGACCCAACCGGTACGTTCCGTGGATGAGCTGAAGCGCATCGCGCAGCGCATGCGCATCGACATCGTGAAGATGATCGGGGCGGCGGGCAGCGGGCATCCCGGCGGCTCACTCTCCGAGGTGGAGCTGCTGACCGCGCTCTACTTCCGGGTGCTGCGGCACCATCCCAAGGACCCGCAGTGGGAGGGGCGCGACCGCTTCATCCTCTCCAAGGGCCACGGCTGCCCGGCGCTCTACGCCACTTACGCCCAGGCCGGCTACATCGATCCGGCGCTGCTGATGACCTTGCGTAAGCTGGGCTCGCCGCTGCAGGGGCATCCCGACAAGCGCTTCCTGCCCATCCTGGAGGCCTCGACCGGCTCGCTGGGGCAGGGGCTCTCCATCGGCATCGGCATCGCGCTGGCGGCGCGGATGGACCAGAAGGACTTCCACACCTTCGTCATGATCGGCGACGGCGAGGCGCAGGAAGGGCAGATCTGGGAAGCCGCCATGTTCGCCGGCTATCACAAGCTGGCCAACCTGACCTGCATCGTGGATTACAACAAGCAGCAGCTCGACGACTGGACCCACAAGATCCTCGACCTGAAGCCGCTGGCCGACAAATGGCAGAGCTTCGGCTGGCACACCATCGAGATCGACGGCCACGACTTCGAGCAGGTGATCCCGGCGCTGGAACGCGCCCGCGCCGCCAAGGACAAGCCGGTCGCCATCATCGCCAACACCATCAAGGGCAAGGGGGTGTCGTTCAAGGAGAACAACGTGAAATGGCACGGCGTGGCGCCCAAGCCGGAAGAGGTGGAGGCGGCGGTGAAGGAGTTGGAAGCCAAACTTGTGTAGCGTCGGACAAAGGACGTTGCAGGAGGAGACTTGGAAGCCAGCGCTGCCATGAAAGCCACCACCACCAAGTTCGAGCTGAAGATGGGAGCGGCGACGCGCGAGGCCTACGGCCAGGCGCTGGCCGAGCTGGGGGCGAAGAACCCCAACGTCGTCGCCCTCGACGCCGACCTGGCCAAGTCCACCTTCAGCGCCAAGTTCCAGGAGAAGTTTCCCGAGCGCTTCTACACCGGCGGCATCGCCGAGGCCAACATGGTGGGCATCGCCAGCGGGCTGGCGCTGGCGGGGAAGGTCCCCTTCGCCTCGTCGTTCGCCGTCTTCCTGGTGGACAAGAGCTACGACCAGCTGCGCATGTGCGTGGCTTACCCCAAGGTGAACGCCAAGTTCGTGGGCTCGCACGGCGGCATCTCCATCGGTGAGGACGGCCCCAGCCAGCAGTCGGTGGAAGACCTGGCGCTGATGTGCGCGCTGCCGGGCTTCGTGGTCATCCACCCGGCCGACGAGTTCGCGGCGCGGGCGCTGGTGCACCGCATGGCCGAGCACGACGGTCCCTGCTACATGCGCACCGGACGGGCCAAGGCGGCCATCGTCTACGGCCCCAATGACAGCTTTGAGATCGGCAAAGCCAAAGTCCTCGGCAACGGGCGCGACGTGGCCATCGTGGCCTGCGGCTTCGAGGTCGCCTACGCGCTGCAGGCGCAGGCGCAGCTGGAAGAAGAGGGGATCTCGGCGCGGGTCATCGATATGCACACGTTGAAGCCGCTCGACGATGCCACCCTGGCCGCGGCGGCGCGGGAGTGCGGTGCCATGGTCACCGCCGAGGAGCACGTGCTCGATGGAGGGCTGGGCTCGCGGGTGGCTGCGTCGGTCGCCAAGTCGCACCCAGTGCCCATGGAGTTCGTCGGGGTGCAGGACACATACGCCGAGTCGGCCACGCCCGACCAGCTGATGGAGAAATACGGTCTGACCGCGCCGCACATCGTGAAGGCGGCAAAAGCCGTGCTGAAGCGCAAGTAACACAATCCACCGCCGAGATCGCCGAGAACACCGAGAAGAATCAGGAAGAACTCTTCGGCGTTTCTTGCGTTCTCGGCGGTGCAAAGTACAAGGCCCGTACCCTAATCGCGGTCGAGAATCGCGACCGCGCTGCGGAAGAGGCTCAGGACGTCTGGGCGGACCCGCAGATAGGTGCGGCCGTTTACCTTCGCATTGCTGTACCAATTCTTGCCAGCCCATCCCTCCGCTTGCATGCCGACCTTCCTGAGCTTTCCGGTCATTTTGCCCAGGATGATCGAAGTCTCACCCGGGTGCTTCAGCTCGATTGCCTTCGCGAGTTCATCATTGAAACACTCACCCTTGTTTGAGACCACGAATCGCACCAACTGCTCGGCTCTGCCATTGAGCAACAGCGTGAACTGCTGT
>CAYTPH010000273.1:0-3912 GCA_964439635.1 uncultured Terriglobales bacterium | reverse complement strand
CGATCACTTGGGCCTCGTCGAACTGATACCGCGGCAGCACCCGTACACCGTGCGTCATCTGGTGCGCATCGAGGATGGCCGAGACCGACAGCGCGTCGTACTGCACATGCTTGCCGTCGGCAAAGCCCGCCAGGAATCGGCCGATGACCGCCTTCTGCGTGGGGCTGTTGAGGGTGGAGCTGAGGAAGCGCACCGCGCCCTTGCTCTCACGCACCTTGGCCAGCGCCGCGATGATCTCCCGGTCCGCCTCTTCCCAGCTCGTCTCCCGTCCTTCCTTCTGCGGCTTCCTGTAACGCGCGGAGTCGTACAGTCCGAGCAGCGATGCCTGTCCGGCGGCGCACAGCCCGCCGCGCGAGACCGGGTGCTCCGGATTCCCTTCCAGCTTGATGGGGCGGCCGTCGCGGTTCTTGGCCAGCACCCCGCAGCCCGCGCTGCATCCGCCGCAAGTGGAGGCGTAATAGATGGCGCGGCCGGGGACGATCTCCTCCGGCTGCATCAGGTAGGGGATGGCCTTCTCCACCGGCGCCCGCGAGCAGCCCGCCGCCGTGGCCAATGCCGCGCTGAAGCCGCCGATCTTCAGGAAGTCGCGGCGGCCCAACTGCTTCGCCGCGGTGGGCAGCTCTTCTCCAAACTCGTCCTGGGCTTGCCGGCGGAACTCCTCGCCGCCGTCGCGCTCGGCCAGGCTCTTCCAGTATTTCGTCTCCTCACCCAACGCTCCTCCTCAGTAGTGGCAGCTCGCGCAATCGAGCGAAGCCTTCACCTTCTTGCCCTCGATCCCCTTGGCGTTCGCATCGCGGTGACAATTCACGCACCAGCCCATGGTCAGGTCGTTCACCTGACGGACGCGCTCCATGGTCTCCACCGGCCCGTGGCACGACTGGCAGGTCACGCCAGCGCTCACGTGCGCCCGGTGGTCGAAGTAAACGAAGTCGGGATTGTTGTGGACCTTGTTCCAGGCGATCGGCTTGGACTCGCGGCTGCCGTCGAACTTCAGGTCTTTGTTCAGCGCCAGCGCGTCGTAGATCTTCTGGATCTCCGCGGACACGATCTTGCGCGGCTCGCGCTTCTCCTGCTGCGCCAGCTCTTCTTCGGCGCGGATGGCCCCCAGCGGTGCGGTCACCGTCCGGTGGCAGTTCATGCAGACGTTCGCCGCCGGGATTCCCGCGTGCCTGCCTTTCTCCGCTGCTGAGTGGCAGTACAGGCAGGAGACGTTCATCTCGCCGGCATGCAGCCGGTGGGAAAAGTGGATGGGCTGTTCCGGCTCGTATCCCTGCTGGATGCCCGGGAGATTGAACGCCGAGATCCGCGGGATGAGCGCCAGCACGCTGAACAGCACCGCCACCACCAGGACCGCGGTCAGCAGCGGGCTGGAGAGCCAGGTGCGGCGTTCCGGTTGCACAGAGGCCATGGCCTACGCCCCCACCTTCGCTGCCGTGCGGCTGCGCGCTTCCTTGGCCGCCGGGATGGCCCAGCCGCCGGGGTCGGGCTGGCCGTACCAGCGCACCACCTCCGGCTTGCGCCACAGATACGGAAGCGGCGCCACCAGGATGTGCACCAGGCGGGTGAACGGAATGGCCCCGAAGATCAGCGCCGCGTTCAGGATGTGCAGCTTCACCGTCCACGGCATGGTCTGCAGGTAGCTGACGTCCGGCCGGAAGGTCACCACCGACCACAGATACGGCGACAGCGAGGCCGCGAACCAGCTCGAGCCCCACGGCAGGAAGATGGCGATCTCGATGCCCAGGATGATCTGGAACAGCAGCAGCCCCTCGATGAACCAGTCGGCCGGGCTGGTCACCCGCCGGGCCTTGGAGTTCACCAGCCGCCGCTGCATGGAGCCGATCAGGCCGATGAGCGTCAGCAGCCCGAAGGCCAGCGCCGTCACCTCCAGGATGTAGAGCCGCATCGGCTTGGCATTCCACGCCAGCACGTGCCGCGGCACCAGGAACCCGATCAGGTGGCCCACGAACAGCACCCCGATGCCGTAGTGGAACGACACCATGTCCCAGAAGTGCTGCTGGTTCTCCAGGAACTGCGACGACAGGCTGGAGTAAGTGAACGGCGCCTTGCGATAGCGCATGATGGTGCCCAGGAAGAACAGGAAGATGCACAGGTAGGGCACCACCGCGAACAGCAGCAGGTTGAATGAAAACGTGTTCATCGTCCCCTCAGCTCAGCACCCGCAGCGCCGGTTCCTCGGCTGCGGGGATCTCGATGGGATAACGTCCGTGCAGCACCGCCCACACCGCCTGCATGACCTTCTGGTAGGGGCACTGCTTGTCGTCGAAGTTGGGCAGCATCTTGTGCAGCGCCGGCAGCACGACAGCGGTAGCGAACTCCTCGGCGCGCTCGTCCTCCATGCGGGCCAGCAGCTGTAGCGCGTGCACCAGGTGGTCGGGCAATTCCGAGGTCTCGGCGATGCGGTAACGGCGCAACTCTTCGCGCATCTTCACCAGCATGGAGCCGCGCTCGTACTGCTCGCCGAACAGGTGCCAGCCCAGCTCCAGCGAGCACACCGGGTTCAGGTCGAAGGTGCGGGTGAAGAGCTCTTGCGCCTCCTCGGGCGACAACCGTGCGATCTCCTCGGCGAAATCGCTGACCAAGCGCGCGGCATCGGGATACCGGTCCCGCAGCGCAAAGGCGCAGCGCTCCACCCGCCCCAGGTACCTGCCGTCCGGATAGCGCAGCACCGTGGCCAACAGCTCGTAGATCTGGCGGTCGTTCATCAGTACCCCCGCTCCGGCCCGCTGACGAAGCCGAAGCCCACTCCCTGCTTGTGCTCCATCGGGTCCTCCATCATGGCGATGGCCTCCTCGCGGTGCGCCGGCGGGATCACGAAGCGGTCGTCGAAGGTGCACAGCGAGGTCAGCCGGTAGATGGCCTCGGCCTCGGCCACCGAGCAGTCGGCCTCGCGCAGCATGCGCCCGGCGGTCTCCATGGTCACGTCGCCGACGGTCACGGCGCGCCGGTACCAGCGCACCGCCTTCTGCTTGCGCAGGGCGTAGCGCACCTTCTCTTCCTGGCCGGCGCCGAACAGGTTGGCCAGGAACTTCATGGGCACGCGCGACTCGTCGATGTCGTGGAACAGGTTGCCACTGACGTGGTCGATGGTGCCGCCGTCCTTGCTGGACATCACCGGCGACATCGGCGGCACGTAGAACAGCATGGGCAGGGTACGGAACTCGATGTGCGGCGGCAGCGCCACCTTCCACACCTTCACGAACTGGTACACCGGCGACTTCTGCGCCGCTTCGATCACCGAGTCGTGCACGCCGTTGCGCCGCGCCGAGGCGATCACCTCGGGGTCGTTGGGATCGAGGATCAGGTTGCGCTGGGCGTTGATCAGGTCCTCGGTCGGTGACTTGCCGACCTCCTCGATGCGCTCGGCGTCGTACAGCAGCACGCCCAGGTAGCGGATCCGCCCCACGCAGGAGTGGAAGCACGCCGGCGCCTGGCCGGTCTCCAGCCGCGGGAAGCACAGGATGCACTTCTCGCTCTTGCCCGTGCTCCAGTTGTAGAAGGTCTTCTTGTAGGGGCAGGCGGCGATGCAGGCGCGCCAGCCGCGGCAGCGCTTCTGGTCGATAAGGACGATGCCGTCTTCGCCGCGCTTGTACAGCGCCCCCGAGGGGCAGGCCGCCACGCACGACGGGTTCAGGCAGTGGTTGCAGATGCGCGGGAAGTAGAAGAAGACCAGCCGCTCGGTGGCCACCAGCTGTGCCCGCTGCTCCGGCGTCAGCCCTTCCAGGTTGGGGTCGTTCTCGGCGTAGACGCGCGAGCCGCCCAGGTCATCGTCCCAGTTGGGCCCCGCCTCCACATTGATGTACTCGCCCGTCACCATGGAGATGGGCCGCGCCGTGGGCTGGTCCGGACCTTCGGGCGCGTTGAACAGGTGTTGGTAGTCGTAGGTCCACG
>CAYTPH010000272.1:0-3929 GCA_964439635.1 uncultured Terriglobales bacterium | reverse complement strand
GCCGTGATGTCGTTGCGCACGTCCCACAGCGCCTTGTACAGCGTGCCGTGCTCCATGCGCTGCTTCAGGATCTCCACCGGTGTCCCCATCGTTCCCACCACCTGGCCGCCGATGATGCGCTGCGCCAGCTTCAGGTGGCGGAAGCGGAAGGGCTGCATGTGCTCGTCGAACTCCACCAGTTCCTCCGCCAGCTCGTGCAGCGCGAAGAACTCCTGGTGGCGCCGGTACAGGTCGTCCACGCTCAGCTTGTGTTTTTCCAGTTCCGCGAAGAACGCCTCGCCCAGCCGCGGCCCGATGTGCAACAGCGCCACGAACCCCGGCGAATCCAGCCCGCTGCCGTGCCCCAGCCCAGCGCGGATGATGTGGTAGTCGTACGGCGTAATGGACTCCAGAATGCTCAGCATCTCGATGGGATACCCGAGCTCCTTGTTGGCCCGCCGGATCAGCCGCGCGGCGTCGGCGTAATCGCCCGCCTGGGTGGACTTCATCGCCCGCTCCAGCTCCCACGCCGCCGCCTTCATCAGCAGCTCCGAGCTCTGGTGCGTGACCTGGAAGGTCAGTTCGTCAGGGTGCAGCATCTGCTCGGGGGCCTTCTGCAGCGACAGCAGGTCGTCGGTCTGCAGGTACCGCTCGTAGTCCGACTTGCCCTTGCCGGGCAGGATCGGCTTGGTCTGGTCATACATGCGGCTTGTCTCCAAAAATGGCTACCTAGATTATCACCGCGTTGCCTATGCACGTCGCACAAAGGCTAACCACGGAGGGCACAGAGGACACGGAGCACCTTGCGCTAGAATCCGGGCATGGCGCAGGTGCACACCTACTTCCACGTCGACATGGACGCCTTCTTCGTCTCCGTGGAAGAGCTGCGCGACCCTGCGCTGAAAGGCAAGGCCGTTGTCGTCGGCGGGCAGCGGGACGAGCGCGGTGTGGTATCAGCCGCCAGCTACGAAGCCCGAACGTTCGGCGTGCACTCCGCCATGCCGCTGCGGACGGCAGCCAAGCTCTGCCCCCACGCCATCTTCCTCGACGGCCACCCGGAGAAGTACCGCGAGTACTCCGAGAAGGTCTACGAAGTCCTGAAGTCCTTCAGCCCGGCCGTGGAGATGGCCTCCATCGACGAGGCCTACCTCGACATGACCGGCACCGAGCGCCTGCATGGCCCCCCACTCAAGGCCGGGCACGCTCTCCACCAGCGGATGAAGGAAAGGACCGACCTGAACTGCTCGGTTGGCATCGCCGCCTCCCGCCTGGTCGCGAAAGTTTCCTCCGACCAGGCCAAGCCCAACGGCGTCCTCTGGGTCCTTCCCGGGCAGGAAGCGCGCTTCCTGGCCCCGCTGGACGTCCGCAAGATCCCCGGCGTGGGCAAGGTCACGGAGAAGCACCTCAACGACCTCGGCATCCACCAGGTCGGCGACCTGGCCAAGCTCGACGACGCCTTCCTGGAGGAGCGCTTTGGCAAGTGGGGCCTGGCGCTGGCCGGCAAGTCCAGGGGCGAGGACGCCGGCGGCTGGTTCGACACCGAGGTCGGCGAGTCGGACGACCCCAAGTCCATCAGCCACGAGCACACCTTCAGCGTCGACACCGCCCACCAGGAGCAGCTCGAATCCACGCTGGCCCGGCTCTCCGAGATGGTGGGCCGCCGCCTGCGCGAGCACCGCCTGCACGCCCGCACCTTGCAGCTCAAACTCCGCTACAGCGACTTCTCCACCTTCACCCGCGCCCACACCGTAGACGGCACTACCCAGCTCGACACCGAGATCTTCGCCGAGATCCGCGCCCTCTTCCGCCGCCACTGGCGCCGCGGCGAGCCGATCCGTTTGCTGGGCGTGCACGCCTCCGGCTTCTCCCACCAGGAGGGCCAGCTCGGCCTGCTGGACTCCGGCAGGCACGAGCGCTGGCGGCAGGCGCTCTCCACCGCCGACAAGCTGCGTGACAAGTTCGGCGAAGGCGCCGTCGGCCTGGCCAGCGGCATGAAGGGCAGCTACCGCGAGCGCACCCACGACAACCCCGCCAGCCTGCCGGGAAAAGGCGGCAGGAAGCGGGACGCAGGCGGCAGCAAAGACGGAGAATAGGCAGGTAGAGCAGAGCTTCATCCCTGCTCCAGAGCCCAGCCCGGCCAGTCTCCTTCAAGGTGACGACCGAAAGCCTATTTCTGCGCCACCGGCTGCGTCTCCGGCGGTCCCACGTCCTTGGGCATCTCGCCAGTCAGCGCTTCCATGAAGGCCAGCAGGTCCTTCTGCTCCTGCCCGGTCAGGAAGTCCAGCGGCTTGATCAAGGGATCGCGATGCGGATTGGAATTGCCGCCGCCGACGTAGAAATCCAGGACTTCTTTCAGCGTCTTGCGGCTGCCGTCGTGCAGGTAGGGACCGGTCAGGGCGATGTTCCGCAGGCTCGGCGTCTTGAATGCCCCCTTGTCCTTCTCGTTCTTCGTGACCTCGAACCGGCCGGCGTCCCTCAATTGCTCATCGCCGAAGACGCCCACGCCCAGGTTATGAAATTTGTTGTCGGTGAACAGCGCGTACGTCTCGCCGACGGTGTGGCAGGCGGCGCAGTTGCCCTTGTCCTCGCGGCGGAAGACCTCGAAGCCGCGCTTCACGCTGGCGCTCACCGCCTTCTCGTCCTTGCCGTAGAACCAGCGGTCGAAGGGGGAATTCCCGCTCACCACCGTGCGCTCGAAGCTGGCGATGGCCTTCTCCACCTTCTCATACGTGATTGGCCCGGGCCCGAACGCCTTCTCGAACTCGGCCACGTAGGTCGGGTCCTTGCTCAGCTTCTCTTCCACCCCCTTGAGGGTGTGCGCCATCTCCACCGGGTTCTGCACCGGCCCCTCCGCTTGGTTCTCCAGCGAAGGCGAGCGGCCGTCCCAGAATTGCAGCTCGTAATACGCGGCGTTGAACACCGTCGGCGAGTTGCGGTTGCCCTTCTTGCCCTGTACGCCGTCGGAGAACTGCTTGCCGTCGGAGAATCCGAAGTTGGGATGATGGCAGGTAGCGCACGAGACCGTGTTGTCCACCGAGAGCTGGGTATCGAAGTACAGTCTCCGGCCCAGCGCGATGGTCTCCGCCGTCGGCGGATTGTCGGCCGGCACCGGCACCGGCGGCAGGCCCAGCGGAGCCGCGATGGTCACCGGCGTTCCCACCGGGCGCGCCGGCACGGGCTTGGGCGCGGGAGCCGGGGTCGCCGGTCCGCCGCGATAGAGCCACACTGCGCCCACTATCACCACCACCAGGATCAGCAATGAAACCACGTTGCGCGACATAACCCTCCTCCTGCGGCGCAGAGATGCATCACCCCTGGCCTGGGAACCACAAAAATGTACGTTCGACCCGGCGGCTTCCTCTGTGACCTCCGGCACTGCCCCTGGTGACCAAAGTCGCGCCGGCCGTTCCGCCCCATCCCAGCTGTGCTAGCATTCCTTCCACGCGAGGGGGAGCGCACCATGAAGAGCTTCCTGTTCGTCCTGCTCCTGACCATCCCGGTTTTGGAATGCTGGGGTGGCGTGAGCGCGCAGCAGCCGCAGTCCCAACCGAAGCAGGGCGCGCCGCCTGCCCAGTCGAAGCCGGAGGCCCAACCGGCACCACCCGCCCAGCCGGAGCAGCCGGCGCAACCGGAGCCATACCCGCAGGAGGAACAGTCGGCTCAGCCGGCGCCTCCGGCCGAGGAGCGCTCGGGTCGCCTGGCGGAGGCGTTCGTCAAGTCCACGATCCGGGCGGTGCTGAACGAGCGCGGGGACGACATGAAGTTCTTCGCCGAGCGGATCGACAAGGCGGCGATCACGCGGCTGGAGCACGTGGCGGAGAGCGCCTTTGAACGGATCACGTACACGGAGGCGGTCAAGCTGCTGGAACAGGCGGCGGCGAAGGGGCGGGCGTGGGAGTTCCCCGTGAAATGGTGCGCGAACCTGCAGGCCGAGCACGAGCGGTACCTGA
>CAYTPH010000271.1:0-3946 GCA_964439635.1 uncultured Terriglobales bacterium | reverse complement strand
CCACCAGCACTTCGAGCGCCGCGGCTTCCGCCGCTGGTAGGGGGCAGGGAAGGCGTTCCGAACGTAACCGCGGCGGAACGCTTTTCTGTTTGTGCGGCGGCGCGCGCTGGATAGAATCGCCCGGCGATGAGCTCTCCGGGCCCACTGTTCCGGCCGTTCGAACGCCTGATCAAGATCACGGTCAAGGGCCGCGAGTACGAGGTCCCGGAAGGCAACATCCTGCTGCGCGCGCTGCAATACCTGGCGCCCGACACCATCCCCTACGGCCGCTTCTGCTGGAACGAGGAATGCCAGTACTGCCGCGTGACCTACGACACCGGCCCAGAGACCTCGCAGCACACCGCGCTGGCGTGCAAGCTGATCGCCCAGCCGGGGATGCGAGTGTTGAAGTGCGAACTGGAAGTACGCTACTGCCTGCGCAACCTGCCCGAGGGCGAGGCCTCAGCCGGCACGTAGGGTGATGCGCAGGATCTCGCCGCGGCGCCAAAGCCGCATGCGCGGCCCCCACGTTCCCGTGCCGCGGCCGACGATCACCGGCATGCCCTGCACCTCGTAGCGGCCGGCAATGAGCGGGTAGAAGACCTGCACGAAATAGGTGAAGGGCCAGAGCTGGCCGTTGTGGGTGTGGCCGGAAATCATCAGGCCGGCGCCCAGGCGCGCGGCCGTCTCGGACTTCCAGGGCGAATGTGACAGGAAGATGACCGCCCCTGGCGGACGCCCTGACATGGCCCTCTCCACGAAGCCCTCGATGCTGCCCAGGCGAGAGCGGCGGACGGTGAGGTCCTCCACCCCGGCCAGCACCAGGCCCGGACGTACCTCCGCCCAGGAGTCGCGAAGCATGCGGACGCCGGCTTCTTCGACCAGCTTGCCGGCGGCGGCCTGGCCGTAGAACTCGTGGTTGCCGGTCACGCCCCAGACGCCGAGTGGAGCGGTGAGCTGCTGCAACAACGGTTGAAAGACGCGTTGATCGGCGCCGTGGCCTTCGACGAGGTCGCCGGCGAGGATGATGAGGTCGGGACGCAGCGCGTGGACCTGATCCACGCGCGAAGCGAACCAGGCAGGGTTGCGCAGCAGTCCCAGGTGCAGGTCGGAGAGGACGACCACCACCATGCCATCGGCCTCTGCCGGGAGCTTGCGCAGTACGACCGTGTGCTCGCCGACCACGGGGGCGCGCGCGGCCTGGATGAACGCGATCGCGGAGAGCCCGCCGGCGAGCAGGAACGCGGCGGTGCGAATGCGCGGAGAATCCGCCGGCATCAGCCTGCCGAACCCGGTGATAAGTTCGGCGGCAAGCAGGCACACGAACGTCAGGAACAGAATGCCGATCCAGTTCGCGCCGATGACCTCCAGTGTCGCGGCTGCGTGGGGCATTCCAAACGTCTCGGCGAAGCGCGACAGTAGGTAAGAAAGCGCGAGGAATAGCGCCACCAGCCACAGGACCCAGCGCGGGAGGCGTCGGACGCCGGCGGCGGCCCGCATCCTCCAGAACACGTACAGATGCAGGGCCGCCCAGATCAGCAGCGCCACGATGAAGGACATGGGTCGAGTATCGCGGCGGCGGGGGGAGGACGTCTGTGCGCAGCGTCACGCCAGGCAAGGAAAAAGCCCGGCCGGGGGCGGCCGGGCTACAGGCCTTCGCGCGCTACTTACCTGCGAGCTTCTTCTGGGCCAGGGGGCGGGCGTAGGCGGCGTTGGGACCGTGATCTCCGGCCTGGAGCGCCTTCTGGTAGAGCTCTTTGGCTTTGGCGGCGTCGCCGGACTTCTCGTGGGCCTGCGCCAGCATCACCAGCATGAACGGGTCCTCGGGATCGGCCTTGGCGAAGTCGGCGATGGCCTGCTTGTGATTGCCGCCGTAGAAGGCGACGTAGCCGGTCAGGTAGGGCAGGTACTGGGCCTGCCCAGCGTTCTCCTTGTCCTGCATGGCCTGGTCGAGGGCGGTCCGGGCGGCGGCGACGTGCTTTTGTGCCTGCTCCTTCTGGCCGCGGCGGGCGGCGATGCGCGCCTGGGCGTGCTCCCAGCGGAAGTCCCACAGCGCCCGCTCGGTGCCTTTCATGTCCTTCTTGCGCAGCGCCGTGTCGTAGCCGGTGCGGTACCACTGCGCGGCGTTGTCCAGGTCGCTGCCCGACTCCAGATACACGCGCGCCAGCTCGTTGGCGATCCCGGCTGCTCCGGTGAAATTGCCGGCCGCGAGCAGGGAATCGAAGACCTGCTTCTCGAAGCGGGCGGCCTCGGCGGTGTTGCCCTCGAAGGCAAAGGACATGGCCATGGTCCGCAGGGCGCGGCCCTTCTGGTCGGCGGAGGCGAGCTCGACGGCGCGGCCCAGGTGCTTGCGAGCTTCGGCGTACTGGCCCTTCAAGTCCAGGGCGACGCCGGCGCCAAGGTGAGCGTCATAGAGGTCCGGCGAGGCTGCCAGGGCCTTCTTGAACAGCGCCAGGGCTTCGTCGGGCTTGCCCTGCTCGGACAGTTGCCGGGCCTGTTTGGCGACCTCTTTGGGGTCCTCGGATGGGGCGGTCTGGGCCGTGAGGGTGGGTGCGAGCAGAAGCAGGGAGAGCACGAGGGTGAGCATGCGCAGGTTCATAACCGCGGGATTATCGCACAGCCCGGGGTTGGAGTATGATGCGGGCATGGCGAAAGGGCCCAAGATGTTCGAGGTGACGTGCCCCTGTTGCAGCGCCGTGTTGAAGGTGGACGTGGAGACGCGGGCGGTGATCTCCCATACTCCGCCGCCGCGGCAGAAGACCTTCGACGACCTAGACGCCGCCGCCCGCGCTCTCAGGGAGAACGAGGGCCGGAAAGAGTCGATCTTCCGCCAGGCGGTGGAGGCGGAAAAGAACAAGGCCGACGTGCTCGCCAAGAAGTTCGAGGAAGCCTTTAAGAAAGCGAAGGAAACTCCTGACGAGAAGTTCATTCGAGATATCGACCTCGACTGATCGAATGGCCGGGATCGCCGAGATCTGGTGATCGCCGGAATCGGCGGCAGGCTCTCCGACATGCTTCGACCGCTGCTGCTGGGCCATCGCGGCGCCCGCAACTACGCTCCCGAAAACACCATTGAAGCCTTCGACCTGGCGCTGGCGCACGGCTGCGACGGCTTCGAGTTCGACGTGCGGCGCACCGCCGACGGCCGCAGCGTGATCTGCCACGACGCCCGGCTGGGTCCGATCGAGATCGCCGGCGAGCGATTCGACGACATCGTACGGCGTTACCAGGAAGAGTGTGCTCCCGCCATCGTTCTCGCCCAACGCGGCAAACTCGCGCCGGGGGTCTTGTCCCTTGAAGAGGTGCTGGGGGCGTTTGGAGAGCGCGCATTCCTGGATATCGAACTCAAGGTGCCGGGCCTGGAGGAAACGACTCTGGCGGCGCTCCGGCGGTACGGCGTGAAGCGGTACGTGATCTCTTCTTTCCTGCCGGAGGTGCTGGCGCGGGTGCGCCATCTCGACAGCTATGCCGTCCTCGGGTTCATCTGCGACAAACGCGAGACGTTGGCGACGTGGCGCGAGCAGCCGGTGCAGGTGGTGATCCCGGAGCGCAGGCTGGTGACCCGCGAGCTAGTGGAGGAGGTCCATACCCGAAGCCGCAAGATCTACGTGTGGACGGCGAATCGCGAGAGCGAGATGCGGCAGCTGGCGGAGTGGGGAGTGGACGGGATCTGCTCGGACGATACCAAGCTGCTGGCGAGTGTGTTCGAGAAAGGACACTAGAAACCCCCACCCTGTCGCGCTAGAGAAACCCCCACCCTGTCGCGCCAACAGCGGGCGCGACAAGGGTGGGGCAACCGCGTTGCCGTCAGCGGCGGTAGATGTTGGGATCCAGGTCCGGGAAGACCGAATCGCGCTGCTCGATATGCGACAGGGCGGTCTGCGCCTCGGGCGGCACCTCGCCGGTGGATTCGAAGCGCCGCCAGGCGTCGAGCAAGGTGCGGATCTGCTCCAGGTGGACATTGAAA
>CAYTPH010000270.1:0-3964 GCA_964439635.1 uncultured Terriglobales bacterium | reverse complement strand
TGTTCTCCGTCTTCGACCACGACCTGGCGGGGCGGATGCGGCGCGGCGACTCCGACGAGGCGCTGTGCGGCTATATCCGCGGGGTGGTCGACCGGAAAGAGGCGCGGCACCACATCGGCGAGCCGGAGTTTGTGCCGGCCAGCCGGACGATGGTCCACATCGGGGGCTAAGAGGATTTCAGATTTCAGATGTTAGATTTCAGATTGCCCGAGCCCTTCGCGGTCAGGAGAGTAGCCACGAATATTGCCACCAGTTCTTCCGCTTCGCGCAGTAGAGCGCGGACCCTGCCGGCCGGCAACAGAGCGCGGTCGATCACAAGCTCCAGCCAGTAGGCGCTTTCATCAGCTTCCTCCAGCACGACTGCGATCTTGGCGATGAAATCAGGTTTGGAGCGCGCCCGGCACACCGCGCGGTAGTTTGCGCCTACGGACGTGCATCTGAAATCTCACATCTGAAATCTGAAATTGCGCCCAAAAGGCAAAGGTGTAAAATACTGGATTAGCCGCTGGTAGGCGACCTGGCAGAGGCCAAGATTGCAGCGTTTGGCGCCGCCGGGCATCGAATACTTAGGCTAAGGAAACTGCCGGCTTCAACAACCCCGTAGGCGGGGGATCTTCGGATCCAGCGCGCCTACTGGAGCCGGTGGATGCTTTCAACATCCCCGTTCCGGCGCCGCCAAGGCGCGCGGGACTGAAGGCGGAAGAACAATGGCGACCACAGCAGCTACAACCTGCCGGCTGGACAATTATCTCCTGCTGCCGGACCGCAGCATGGACGAGCGCATCGCCGCGGCCAAGGAGGCCCTGGGCGACGACGTCATCCTGCTCGGGCACCACTACCAGCGCGACGAAGTGATCAAGTTCGCGGATTTCCGCGGCGACAGCTACCGCCTGTGCCAGGCGGCGGCGCGCGCCAAGGGCCGCTACATCGTCTTCTGCGGCGTGACCTTCATGGCCGAAGGCGCCGACATCCTGGCGCGGCCCGGGCAGCAGGTGGTGCTGCCGGACATGAGCGCCGGCTGCTCCATGGCCGACATGGCCGAGATCGGCCAGGTGGAAGAGGCCTGGCAGACCTTCGTGCGCCTGGGCCTGACCTCGGAGCAGGGCGACCGCATCACGCCCATCACCTATATGAACTCGTCGGCGGACATCAAGGCCTTCTGCGGCGAGCGCGGCGGCCTGGTCTGCACCTCCACCAACGCCCACGGCGCCTTCGACTGGGCGTACTCCAAGAGCGAGAAGATCTTCTTCCTCCCCGACCAGCACCTGGGACGGAACACCGCCTGGGCCAAGGGCATCCCGCTGAGCGACATGGTGGTCTGGGACCCGTACATGCTGCAGGGCGGCCTGACGGCCGACCAACTGCGCAAGGCGCGGATCATCCTGTGGAAGGGGCACTGTTCGGTGCACCAGCGCTTCCTGCCGGAGCACGTGGATGCGGTGCGGGCCAAGCATCCCGGCATCAAGATCCTGGCGCACCCGGAGTGCCGCTGGGAGGTCTGCCAGAAGGCCGACCTGCTGGGTTCCACCGACAAGATCATCAAGACCGTGGAAGAGGCGCCGGCGGGTTCCAAGTTCGCCATCGGGACGGAGATCCACCTGGTGAACCGGCTGGCCAAGGAGAACCGGGATAAACTGGTGGTCACCCTGGACGACAGCGGCTGCCTGTGCACCACCATGTTCCGCATCTCGCCTCAGCACCTGTGCTGGGCGCTGGAGAACCTGGTGGACGGCAACGTGGTGAACCGCATCCGCGTGCGCGACGGCGTGAAGCGCTGGGCGCGGGTGGCCCTGGACCGTATGCTGGAAATCCAATAGCCATGGCAAAGACCTTCACATTGCAGGAAGCGCAGGTGCTGCTGCCGGTGCTGGAGTCGCTGCTGAAGACGGCGATGGACGGCAAGCGCCTGATCGAAAAGGTCGATGGCGAGCTGCAGGCGCTGACCAACCGCATCTTCGTCAGCGGCGGCGTGCTGGTAGACATCGGGCGGGTGGCGGCCCGCAAGGCGGAGAAGGACAAGGCCGTTCAGAAGGTGAAGGACACCCTCGCCGAGATCGACGCCACCGGCGTGCAGGTGAAGGACCTGGACATCGGCCTGCTCGATTTTCCCTGCGTGGTGGAGGACCGCGTCATCCTGCTGTGCTGGAAGATGGGCGAGAAGACCATCTCCCACTGGCACGGCACGGAAGAGGGATTCGCCGGCAGGAAGCCCATCGACAAGAGCCTGCTGGGCGATCCGAAAAAGAAAAAGCAGGACTAGCGCATCGTTGGCTCGAACGGCCGCCCCGCGGGGCGGCCGTCGTGGTCTGCGCCCGCAACCTTCCGGCCGCATCCGGGTTCCGATGCCAGGCGGTATACTTTCTAGCCAGAGTCTCTGTCGGAGAATGGGATGAACGTCGCGAAGTGGAGTGTTGCTCTTCTGGTCCTCATGACCGCGGTCGCGGGGTGCAATGGCTTTTTCACCGATGACGATGACGACACCATCACCGGCGCGCCGCTGTTCGCCGCCAACGAGGGCGGCAACAGCATCGCCGCCTTCAGCGTGAACGGCAGCACCGGGGCGCTGACGGCGGTGACCGGGTCGCCGTTCTCCGCCAGCCGGCCCAATGTGCTGGGCTCCAACTCCAACGGCAACTTCCTGTACGCCGCCAGCCTGAACAACGGCATCCTGGGCTGGGTGGTCGGCACCGACAATTCCCTGGGCACCATGTCGGGCTCGCCCTTCGGCAGCGGCGCCTTCGTGGCGGTAGCGGTCGATCCGGCGGCGCGCTACGTCTATGGCGCCGCCAACGGCGCTCCCGACCTTTCGTTGTTCCTGGTGAACAGCTCCACCGGCGTGCTGACCGAGGACCTGGTGAACCTCCCCGATCCGACCCACGGGAACCCCATCCGCCTGATCGTCGATCCCACCGGCAAGTTCGTCTTCGTGGCGGTGGGCGCCAACGGGGTGGACCGCTACACCATCGGCGTCAACGGCGTCCTGACCGGGCCGGGGGCCGCCGCCTACGACGCCGCCGGCGCCGCCAGCGCCGTGGCTGCCAGCCCCAACGGCAACTTTCTCTACACCGCCGACGGCACCTCCGCCGTGGGCGCCTACACCATCAATTCCACCACCGGCGACCTGACCCTGATCGGCGCCGGCACCACCCCGGCCGGGACCCAGCCGGTCGGGCTCACCGTGAACCCCGCCGGTACCTTCCTCTACGTCGCCAACCAGGGCTCGAACAACGTCTCCGCCTACAGCATCAACGCCACCACCGGCGCCCTGACCGAGATCACCGGCTCGCCGTTCACCGTCGGCACCGGCCCGGTCTCGGTGAGCGTGGAGCCGGGCGGGCGATTCCTGTACGTCGGCAACCGCACTGCGGGGACGGTCAGCATCATGAGCATCAATTCCACTTCGGGGGCGCTGACGGCGGCGGGCACGGTGCCGTCGGGAACCAACACCAACTCGGTGCTGGCGACCAGGTGATCGCCGCGATCGAGGGATCGCCGGTCATTCTTCCCACAGGCGCATTCGCGCGCAGCATGGCGCTGCGTTAGAATCGCGGGTTCCGAAGCATCCCAGGCCCCCGCTGTCTCCCCACAGGAGCGCCATCATGAGCGACGTACGCACCATCGGTATCTGCACCGGCGGCGGCGACTGCCCCGGGCTCAACGCCGTCATCCGCGCCGCCGTCAAGTCTGCCATCCTGAAGTACGGCTGGCGCGTGCTGGGCATCCGCGACGGCTTCGACGGGCTCATCTGGCCCGACGAGAAATGCGTGGAGCTCGACCTGCGCTCGGTGAGCGGCATCCTGCCGCGCGGCGGCACGATCCTGGGCACCACCAACCGCGGCAATCCCTTCGCCTACAAGGTGATGGAGAACGGGCAAGAGGTCACCAAAGATTTCTCCGCCGACGTCATCAACAACGCCCCGCGGCTGGGCCTCGACTGCCTGATCGTGGTGGGCGGCGACGGCAC
>CAYTPH010000269.1:0-3971 GCA_964439635.1 uncultured Terriglobales bacterium | reverse complement strand
CGTAAATCCAAAGGCGCGTACATGATCTCCGCGGTGGCGGAGATGTATGGCATCCATCCGCAGACGTTGCGCCTGTACGAGCGCGAGGGGCTGCTGAAGCCGTCACGCACCGAGGGCAACACCCGCCTGTACACCGAGGAGGACCTGCAGCGGCTGGAGTTCATCCTGTCGCTGGCGCGCGACCTGGGGGTGAACATCAGCGGCATCGCCATCATCCTGCAAATGCGCGAGCGCATGGAGGAGATGCAAAAGCAGATCCAGGAGTTCATCTACAGCCTGCAGCAGGAGATGCTGTCGCGCGCCGCCGCCCCGCCCGACCCCGGCAAGGGCGCCATCGTCCCCATCCGACGGACCGTGATCCCGGCCAACGAGGGGCGCGACCGCAAACGCTAGCCCGCCTGTCGTACACTGGACGGCGCTGCCCCATGAGACTCCGGACCCTGATCCTGCCCATCCTGCTGGCCGGCGCCGCCTTCGCCCAGGACGCCGCCTTCGCCTTCGCCAACCAGAAGGGGAACGCGCTGCTGACCATCGCGCCGGAGAGCCTGCCAATCAACTTCAGCGACGCTGCGCTGTTCGACACCGCCCTGTGCGACGACGGGCGGCAGTACCAGGTCCGGTTCATCCGCGGGCAGCCCAGCGCCCCCGGCGACAACGGCCGCGCCCTGGCCAGCAACTTCGAGCGCTACTCCGGCTACCGCTTCCAGGTCGTCAAGGGGAGGGTGCCCACCGACGCCAACTGCCTGCTGGCGCGGCAACACTTCTTTGATGTCCGCAGGGTGGTCCCCATGAAGCCCTGGGCGACGAGGGACGAGGCCGGGGGCAAGCGGCCCCCAGATTGTCCCGCGGCGACTCGCCAGGCCCTGGCCACACCCGAGGGCCGGGCCGTGGTCCAGTGCGCCCGACTGGCGCAGATCGGCAGCGACACGGAGTTGCTCGCGGTCGAGTACGAGCGCCGCGGTGACCAGATGCTTGGCGCGGTGGTGCTTCTGCGGGGCAGCAGCCCGCTCCTCGTGAAGTATCCCGCCAGCGCCTCTTCCACCAGCGCCTGGCGGGTGGACGATCAAGGCAAGTGGGAGGCAGGCAGCTTTGTGCCGCTGTTCGTGTTCGAGCGGATCTCGGACGGCGGGCTGGAGATCGCGGTGCAATGGAGCGGCCCCGAAGGCGCCAGGCTTATCGTGTATCGCGCGCTCGGCGACGCCCTCCAGCCCATCGATTTCGGCTATCGCTACTGGGCCCCGCTCTAGATAGGACGGCGACGTCCGAACGCAACCGCCGTCCGCGGAGGGACGGCGGTCACCATCAGGGGCAGCAACCTTCAGTCGTTCTGAGGGGCCGCCTGCCCGCGGCGCTGCAGCATGCGCTCGCGCATCTTGGAACGTACTTCGGCGCGTTCGTCGAGGATGCGGTTCATCTCCGCCCGCTGCTCCGGGGTGAAGACCTTGTTGATCTCCAGCCCGGCGGAGACCACCTGGTTCAGCATCTGGGTGTGCTGCTGCTGCAGCGCGGCCACCCGCTTCTGGATCTCCGCCTGGCTGGGGTTGTCCTTGAAGATCTCCCGCACCAGGGCCTGGCGATGGTCGCGGCCGCTCTCGAAGTCGGCAAAAGCCTTCTGCTTGCTGGCCGAGACCACCTGGCGCAGCTGCTGCGACTGTTCCGGCGTGAGCTTCAGCCGGGTCTCCAGTTCGGCGATCATGCGCTCGCCACCGAAGCCCAGCATGCCCAGCGGCCCGTGCCCGCCGCGTCCCTTGCCGTACTTGGCGAACGACACCGTCGCCGTGGCCAGCACGATCAGCGCGCACGCAACCGCCACTGCTATCCATTTCCGCTTCATTCCTTCATTCCTCCGGATCTTGATTCCGCTCCTGTCGAAGATTCAAACCCGCGGAAACCGGCGGAAGTTGCGGCCTTCCGCCGTTTTTTTGAGGCCGGAAATCGTGTATGTTTGCCGCTTCCTTCTATGCTGCCTTTCAAGCTGGTGTACAGCGACGGGTACTACCTGCCGATCGGGGAGCACGTCTTCCCGGCGCAGAAGTACCGCCTGATCCGCCAGCGCCTGCTGGAGGCCGGCCTGGCCTCGCCCGACGACTTCCTCAGCCCGCAGCCGGCGTCGGATGAGGACGTGCTGCTGGTCCACACCGCGGAGTACGTCCACAGACTGAAGTCCGGGACCCTTTCGCCGCGGGAGGAACTGCAGATGGAGGTGCCGTTTTCGCCGGAGCTGGTGGCGGCATTCTGGCTGGCGGCGGGCGGCTCCATGCTGGCCGCGCGGCAGGCGCTTCGCGACCGCGTCTGCTTCAACATCGGCGGCGGCTTCCACCACGCCTTCCCCGACCACGGCGAGGGCTTCTGCATGATCCACGACGTGGCGATCGCCATCCGCCGCCTGCAGAAAGACGGACTGATCAAGCGCGCCATGACGGTGGATTGCGATGTCCACCAGGGCAACGGGACGGCGGCCATCTTCGCCCCGGCGGACTGCGACGGCAAGCCGCTGCCCTCCGGCTTCCGCGCGCCGCTCGGCCGCCTGGGCCCCATGGCCGACATGGAGATGCACGACGGCGACGTCTTCACCATCTCCCTCCACCAGGAGAACAACTACCCGGCGTGGAAGCCGCCGTCGTCCATCGACATCAACCTGCCCGACGGCATCGGGGACACCGAATACCTCTCCTGGCTGGACAACGCCGTCTCCAGCGGGCTGCGCCAGTTCGATCCCGAGCTGATCTGCTACCTCTCCGGCGCCGACCCGTACAAGGAAGACCAGCTGGGCGGGCTGGGCCTGACCATCGAAGGCCTGAAGAAGCGCGACGAGCTGGTGCTGCGCGCCGCCAAGGCCCGCGGCATCCCGGTGATGGTCACCTACGCCGGCGGCTACGCTCGCGACGTCCAGGACACCATCACCATCCACTGCAACACGGTCGCCGCGGCCAAGGAAATCTTTGCTCCCGCCGCCAAACCGGCATAAAGTTTTCCCGTCAGGAGGTCCTCATGCCCGCTACCGGCGCCAAAGCCGCCCCCAAGAAGTCCTACATCGTGCTCTCACCCCGCGTGACCGAGATCCACCTGGAAGACGAGCTGAACCGCGCCTGGCAGGAGGGTTACGAACTGAAGTTCGTCGTGCCTGGCGCTGGCCCGCACGAGAAGAACTGCTTCCTGATCATGACCCCGCGCAAGAAGTAGGGGGTCAGTCCCGCTGATGGGTGAAGCGGGCCAGCAGTTCGAGCTTCTGCATCGCCGCGCCGGAGTCGAGGGACTGCGCCGCCAGCGGGATGCCTTCGCGAATGCTTTCCGCGCGTCCAGCAGCCACCAGTCCGGCCGCCGCGTTCAGCAGCACCACATCGCGTCTCGGCGAGCGCTCGCCTGCCAGGACGCTGCGGATGATGGCGGCGTTGGTGGCGGCATCGCCGCCGACAAGCTGTTCCAGGCTGCCGCGCTGCATTCCGAAGTCCTCCGGGCTGACCTCGTAGGCGCGCACCCGCCCGTCGCGGACCTCGCCGATGAGGGTCGGAGCCGTCACGGTGATCTCATCCAGGCCGTCGCGGCCGTGCACCACCAACGCCCGGCGCAGGCCCAGCATGCACAGCGCTTCGGCCAGCGTGCCCACCAGTCCTTCGGCGTAGACGCCGACGACTTGCGCCGAGGCGTGCGCGGGATTGGTGAGCGGGCCCAGCAGGTTGAACACCGTGCGCAGGCGTAGTTCCCGCCGCGCCGGCTGCACGTACTTCATCGCCGAATGCAGCGCCGGCGCGAACAGGAAGGCGATGCCGACCTGGCTGAGGCATTCGGCCACCTGCGCCGCCGGGAGCGCGATGTTCACGCCCAACGCTTCCATCACGTCGGCCGAGCCGCAGTTGGAGCTGACGCTGCTGTTGCCGTGCTTGTCCACCCGCACCCCCGCCCCGGCGACGGACAACGCGGTGGCGGAGGAGATCACCGCTGGAGGGAAGGGTGCCGGTCATCGCTGGCGC
>CAYTPH010000268.1:0-3978 GCA_964439635.1 uncultured Terriglobales bacterium | reverse complement strand
TGATCTTGGCGAAAGAGCGGACCACGACCGCCATAGCCCGCCGATTCTAGCAGGGGTACGTGGCGCGGCCGCCCTCGGCCGCGGGGCTTTGAAGTTGGTCAGCGCTTGGTGTGCTCGCGCAGCCAGTCGAACGACTGCCGCAGAACGCGGCGGGTCTCCTCGGTGTCGTTCAGGATCTCGAAGCCGTGGTCGCCGGCGGGATAGTTGATGAGGGTGATGGGGGCGTTCTTGGCCAGCGACTCGCGGACGAAGGCGTCGATGCTGTCATTCAGCATCTTGTTGTCGCGGCCGGCGCGGACCACCAGGACCGGCGGGAACTTGTCGGCGCGCTGCTTCGCCTGATTCAAGGCCGAGTGCGGTGCCAGCTTGGGGTCGCTGTCTCCCTCGCCGAAGGAGAGGATGGAGTAGGTGGCGACGACGCTGGTCACCGGCGCTCCCTCCTGCAGCATGGAACCGGCCAGGCGCCCGCCGGCAGAGAAATGCCAGGTGCACACCCGGGCAGGGTCGACGCCGTACTTCGGCGCGTTCCTTCTCATGTGCTCGATCAGCGCCAGGGTGTCTTCGTGCGCTGCAATCACCGAGTCCTGAGTGCGGGCGTAGCGCTTGTCGTAGCTGACCCCGACGAAGCCCTGCGCCGCCAGCAGGCGGCCGAAGTCGGTGTAGAAGCGGGCGGTGCGCCAGTCGTTCACCGACCCGCCGCTGACCAGCAGCACGACCGGGTACACCCCCGGCGTCTCGGGCATGTACACGTCGGCCTTCAGCTCCTGGCCACCGGGCCGGCTGAAGACAACGTCCTTCTCCACCCGCACCTTTTCCATGCCGGGCACGGAGTAGAAGAGCGGCAGCTCGCGCATGTTCCTCTGCTGCGCGGGGGCAGGCACGGCCATCGCGGCCAGTAACAAGAGCCACACACGGGTCTTCACATCCGTCTCCTAGAAGCGAAAGAGGTATGAGAGCTTCACGAATACCTGGCGGCCGTCGTTGATGAAGGCGCGGCGGGTGCGGATGATCTCGCCGTCGCTGTCCAGGTGGAGGCCGCGCTCGTAATTCTGCATGCCGCTGGAGTAGCCGACGTACACCGCCGTGCCAGGATGCGGCAGGTAGGTGAAGAGGAAGTCGCCGGCGAAGCGCTTGGCGGGCGTGAGCGCGCTCAACGCTGAGTTGGTGAGGGTGGCGTTGTACTGACCGATGAGGCGCACGGAGAACTCGCGGGTGAACTGGTAATTCCACTTGCTGCGCAGGATGTGATCGTTGGCGATGGCCGGGCCCTGCGGGGAGCGCATGCGCAGCAGGGTCCAGGAGTTCTCGACGGTCAGGCCGCGGATGGGACGGACGGTGGCGGACATCCGCCCTTGGTGGAAGCGGGCCGGTGCAGGGACGCCGTCCGCCGGATCGAAGTTGACGCCGCGGCCGATGCAGTTGTCGGCCGACAGCCGCACCGCCTTGAAATAGCTGGTGTTCACCCAGGCGCACTGCCAAGTCTTCGGGTAGGTGTGTCCCTCGCTGGGGAGGGTGTCGTAGTCGCTCTGCTTCAGGTGCTCGTCGCCGGCGTAGGCGACCACACCGGCATCGCTCTGCCGCGCGAACACCCAGCGATACACCAGCTCGTGGCCGTACTCCAGACGTTGGCCGGAGTGGTCCCAGTTGCCGACGCTGAACCAGCTGGGCCCATGCCACTGCAGCCACTTCCCTTCGGGCCGGAAGCGGTACATGGCGAACTGGCTGATGCGGCGCTCGTCGGGCCGGCGGAAGAACCCGGTGTGGGTCTCGAATCCCGCCGAGGTGTCCTTGTACATCAGGTTCCACTCGGTCTTGCGGGAGCTGCGCTGGATGTAGAAGTGGTAGGCCGGGCCGGCATAGTAGGAGCCGTCGTTGTAGCGGGTGGAGCTGGCCAGTGCCTGGGCGTCGATGCGCCAGTTGCGCTTGAAGCGCAGCCGCAGGTCCACGCCACCCACGCGGTTCGACTCGACGATGCAGCGGTTCAGGTCGCACTCGGTGTTGGGATCGCTGTTCATCTCCCGATCGGTGTAGATGAGACCGATGGAGGAGTCCTTGCCCACGTCGCGGCGCACCCGCAACACCCCGAAGTATGCCTTCGCTCCGTAGAGCGGGTCGGTCGGGTACACGGTCTTGCCCGGCGACTCGTCGTTGGCGAACAGCGTCCCGATGGCCCACCGCCCGAGCTTGCCGGTCAGGCGGACGCCGTACGCCGGGTCGGCGATACGGCGGGTGAAGACCAGGTCGATGGGGGTATCGAAGTAGCCGGAGTTCTCCAGAAAGAACGGCCGTTTCTCCGGGAAGAAGACCTCGAAGCGCTGGTTGGCGACGGTCTGCGGCTCGTCCGATTCCACCTGGGCGAAGTCGGGGTTGATGGTGGTGTCCAGCACCAGCGAGTCCCAGAGGACGATCTTGGAGTCCAGCCCCATGTTGGGCTCGGCGCGCTTGCCGGTGAAGCGCGGGGCGATGCCGAAGCGCTCGTCCACCGTCCGATAGGCGCGGTAGGAGACGTAGGGGATGAACTGCAGGTTGCGTCCGGGGGAGATGTTCTCGATGCCGCGCATGCTGGTCTGCTGCGGCAGGAAGCCCTGGCGGTTGCTGGAGATATGGGGATAGAAGGCGAACTCGCTGTTGCGGCGGATGTCGCGCTCGAAGAACAGGCCCCAGGTCTGCTGGGGCCGCGCCGGGAAGCGCAGGTTCTTGAAGGGGATCTCGAACCAGGCCACGTAGCCGCGGCCGGTGAGCTTGGCCTTGGAGTTCCAGACCATGTCGTAGCTGTAGTCGGGGTTCTTGCCCTCCACCCAGACGCCGTCCTGCTGGATGCCCAGCGGGTTCATGTAGAAGAAGACGCCGTTACGCTTGTCCTGGAAGGTGTCGAGGACGAAGCCGACCTGGTCGTCGTCGTCGATGAGTTCGCGGCGCTCCATGCGGGCGCGGATGTTCTGCGGCTGGTCGTCGAAGGCCAGGAAGACCACGTACAGGTGCTTGTCGGTGTATCCGAGGAAGACCTCGGTCCGCTGCGAGACCGGGGCGCCGTCCTGGGGATCGCGCTGGCGGAAGTCGTCGATCCTGAGCATCTGCCCGGCCAGGCCGGCGGACGGGGCCATGTTCTCGAAGTCCTCGAAGGTGACGGCGCGGGCGAGCTTGGGGACGTTGAGCGGCTCGTACTTCGGGACCGCCTGGATGTTCTTCTCGCCGCCGATGGCGCCGGCGGTCCCCAGCAGGCAGACCAGCGCCAGCAGCAACGCGGCCTGCTTTCGCGGATTCGATGCGGATCTCACGATGCTTCCCGGGGAATCGCCAGATGAGGGCAGCCTGCGTCGTATAGACGAGGGGACATGAGGAAAGTTAGTGGGGAGGAGGCAGGGTTTACACGACTGTGACCAGAATACATAGAGCGCCGAGCCGCGGTTGGGATGGGTGCCGGCTCAGCCTAGCGCAGAGTGTGCCGTCGGTCAGTGACCTTGGCGGTCGATCGGGATTCAGAACAGCGCGCTCTGCTTGCGGGTGGGCGTGATGCCGAAATGGTCGTAGGCCAGCTTGGTGGCCACGCGGCCGCGCGGGGTGCGGTCGAGGAAGCCGATCTGGATGAGGAAGGGTTCGTACATCTCTTCGATGGCCTCGACTTCCTCGGCCAGGGCCGCCGCCAGGGTGTTCACGCCCACGGGACCGCCCTGGTACTTCTCGATGATGGTGAGCAGCAGCTTGCGGTCCACCTCGTCGAAGCCGTGGCGGTCCACTTCGAGCATCTCCAGCGCGGCCTGTGCCGTAGCCAGGTCGATGCTGCCGGCGCCGCGCACCTGGGCGTAATCGCGGACGCGCCGCAGGAGGCGGTTGGCGAGGCGCGCGGTGCCGCCGGCGCGGCCGGCGATCTCGGCGGCGCCGGCGTCGTCGATGGCGGTCTCCAGGATCTCCGCCGAGCGCTTGACGATGATCTTCAGGTCGTCCTCGGTGTAGAACTCCAGCCGCAGCATGATGCCG
>CAYTPH010000267.1:1213-3998 GCA_964439635.1 uncultured Terriglobales bacterium | reverse complement strand
GGAACTGGTGCCGCAGGGGACGTTCAGCGAGCGGATCCGCGCGGGCGGGGCGGGCATCCCAGCGTTCTTCACCCCGACGGGGTACGGAACGGTGGTCGCCGAGGGCAAGGAAGTGCGAGAGTTCGATGGGCGTCCGTACGTGATGGAGCGGGCGCTGAAGGCCGACTTCGCGCTGGTGAAGGCGTGGAAGGGCGACAAGTGGGGGAATCTCATCTACCGCAAGACGGCGCGGAACTTCAACCCCATGATGGCGACGGCGGCGAAGGTCACCATCGCCGAAGTGGAGGAGTTGGTCGAGGTGGGTGAGCTGGATCCGGACAAGGTGCACACCCCCAGCGTGTTCGTGAAGCGCATCTTCAAGGGCGAGCTGTACGAGAAGCGCATCGAGCGGCGTACGGTGAGAAAAGCATGAGCAAGCGCCGGGTGGCGAAGCGGATCTTTGTGGCGTTGCTGGCGGCGGCGCGGCAGATGATGAAGAACCGGCGCCAAGTGGCATCGGTGGCGGAGCGGGCAGGCGAGCGCGCCGAACACTATCGCGGGCCGCTGGGTCAGGTGCTGGAGAATCTGCAGGCTCTGGTAAGGCTGGTGCAGGCCTGGGTGGCGCGCGAATACGTGGAGGTGGACCGCAAGACGCTGATGGTGGTGGTCGCGGGTCTGTTGTACTTCCTGCTGCCCATCGATGCCATCCCGGATTTCATCCCGCTGGCGGGCATGCTGGACGATGTGTTCGTGGTGTCGCTCGTGGTCGGCCGGGTAGCAGCCGAACTGGAGAAGTTCCGGCTGTGGGAGCAGGGGCACCGGTCGGGGCCAATGCTGCTGGTGCGCTGATGCCGGCTCCGGACAGTACGGTCGACGAAGTGAGAACAAGCGTCCTCCGCTACATGCGCATGTATGAAGAAGGAAAGCTGACGCTGGGGGATTTTGCGGCGGAGATCGCGGTGATGGCGGCGGCGTACGACCACGCCATGGGCGGGATCGAGGACCACTACGGAGAGTTGCTGGCGACGGCGTACAAGTACCACCGGCAGTCGGGGGCGGACGCGAGCACGCCGTACGAAGAGCTGGAGAGGGTGCTGACGGCGTTCCGGCGGGCGGAAGCTGCGTGGTAGGGCGTCACCAAGATCGCCCCACTGCGTGGGGCTCTTATCCCGACGCCAGCTGTAGGTCCTCACGCTCGTCGCTACGCGACATCGCTCAGGATGACAATGGAAGGTTTCTATGGCTACCACACCGAGCAAGATAGATAAGGCGAAAGATACGGAGAAGCGGGACCGCATCGTGAAGCGGGTGGCGCGGGAGCTGCGCGACGGGTTCTACGTCAACCTGGGGATCGGGGTGCCGACGCTGGTGGCCAGTCACGTCCCCAAGGGCATGGACGTGGTGCTGCAGAGCGAGAACGGGATGCTGGGCATCGGGCCGTACCCGCTGGAGGGCCAGGAGGACGCGGACCTGATCAACGCCGGCAAGGAGACGGTGAGCGAGATCGCGCGGACGTCGTACTTCTCCAGCGCGGATTCGTTCGCCATGATCCGCGGCGGGCACGTAGACCTGAGCGTGCTCGGCGCCATGGAGGTGGACGAAGAGGGGAATCTGGCCAACTGGATGATCCCCGGCAAGATGGTGAAGGGGATGGGCGGCGCGATGGACCTGGTGGCGGGCGCGCGAAGGGTGATCATCGCCATGGAGCACACGACGAAGGACGGGCAGCCGAAGATCCTGAAGAAGTGCACCCTGCCGCTGACCGGAGTGAAGGTGGTGGACACCATCGTCACGGAGATGGCCTACATCCGGGTGAGCCCGGCGGGGCTGGTGCTGGAGGAAGTGGCGCCCGGGCTGACCGCCGATGATGTGCAGAAGGCGACGGAACCGACGCTGATCCTGAGTCCGACGCTGAAGACGATGGAAACCTAGTCGACGGCTGACGGTCGACGGGCGCGCTGCGACGCGCCTTAGTTTTTTTGGGCGAGAAACCAAGAGCTTGCCACGGATTCTCGCGGGTCTCGGCGGATAGTGCTACGCGTGGCGAGGGCGGTGTCCGAGCACTCGCGCGGGCAGTGTGATGACCGCCCAGAGCAGCTCCAGCACGCCGCCGACGGCGATGCCGACGATGCGGAAGGGCAACAGTAGTAGCCAGACGAACGGATAAAGCACCAAGGCCAAGAGCGCCAGCGGCCAGCACAGCACCAGAAGAATGCACCAGAGGATGAAAGTCAGCATGAGCACCTCTGATTGGAGATACGCATTCTGCCCGGGGGAGGTTCCGCGCCGCCCGAGCGCAGTCAGCTATCGGCGCTGGGCGCCGACGCCGCGGGTCCGAGACCCGCGGCCACACGTCCCGTCAGCGCAGGTGGCGGTTGAGGAAGGCGAGGGTGCGCTGGGCAGCGTCCATCATGTCGCGGCCGTGGAAGCCGTGGCCGGCGTGGGGGTAGAGCTGCATCTCGTAGGGGAGCTGGCGCTCGTCGAAGAGGCGCTTGAGCTTGTGGGCCTCGGCCACCTGGACAATGGGGTCGGCCTCGCCGTGCAGGATGAGGGTGGGAGGCATGCGGGTGAGGCGGGGCACGAGCGGGTCGGGCAGGCCGCCGAAGTAGTCGATGACGGCGGCCACGCGCTCGTCGAGCATGGCGACGGAGAGCGCCAGGTAGGCGCCCAAGGAGAAGCCGAGCAGGCCGAGCTTGCCCTTGAACTTGCGGTGGGCGGCGGCGAAGTCGATGGCGTGGACGAGGGTCTCCATCCAGGCGGGGAAGAGGCCTTCGATGACATGCGGAGCGGCCCAGGTGGTGCCGGT
>CAYTPH010000267.1:247-1203 GCA_964439635.1 uncultured Terriglobales bacterium | reverse complement strand
TCTTCAGGTCGATTCCCCCCACCGCCGCTTCCCAGGCCAGCCGCAACCCGCGCACGCCCGCCGCCGGGCCCATCGGGTGGGCCAGGATGCCGCCACCGGCGACATACAGGAGATCGGTGGTGCCGGTGCGCTGGAAGTAGTGGGGAACCAGCACGAGGAAGCCCTGGGCGGCGAGCAGCCTGGCGTATTCCTGGCCGGAGTCGTCGCGGATGCCGCCGGAGCCGTGCAGGGCGATGACCGCGGGCGAGGGCTGGCGGGGCTCGAAGACGTCGATCTTGATCTGGACGCCGGCGGAGGTGAAGTGCTTGCTCATGCTGAGAGAAATCTAACAGGTCGGGGCGGCAGGGCTAAAGCGCTGTCCAAAGAAGGTGCCCTCATCGGCGCTTCGCGCCGACGCCGCGGGTCGGAGACCCGCGGCCACACACCCAATGCGGCCGAGGGCGGCCGCGCCACGTGATCCTCTAGACTTCCATGGCCTTGGTGGCGAGTTGCTTCAGCGACTCGGCGAAGGGCGGCTTGGCCACACCGCGCTCGGTGATGATGGCGGCGATGTACTTGGCGGGAGTCACGTCGAAGGCGGGGTTCTCGACTTTCACGCCCTCGGGAGCGATGCGGGTGGGGCCGACGTGGGTGACCTCGCGGGCGGCGCGCTGCTCGATAGGGATCTGGTCGCCGGTAGGCGTCTCCAGATCGATGGTGGACCAGGGTGCGGCGACGTAAAAGGGGATGTTGTTTTCCTTGGCCAGCACCGCCACCGAATAAGTGCCGATCTTGTTCGCCACATCGCCGTTGCGCGCAATGCGATCCGCTCCCACCACCACGCAACCGATCCTGCCGGATCGCAGGAAGTGACCCGCCATGTTGTCGGTGATCAGCTTCGTTTCAATTCCATCCTGCTGCAATTCCCAGGCGGTCAACCGCGCGCCCTGCAGGAACGGCCGCGTCTCATCGGCAAA
>CAYTPH010000267.1:0-237 GCA_964439635.1 uncultured Terriglobales bacterium | reverse complement strand
GATGCGGTCGGCGCCGACGACCACCGCTCCGATCTTCCCCTGGCGCATGATGGCGCCGGCCATGTTGTCAGAGATGAGGGTGGTGGGGATACCGTCCTTCATCAGTTCCCAGGCGGTGAGGCGCGAGCCCTGGAGGAAGGGGCGGGTCTCGTCGGCGTAGACGGAGAGCTTCTTGCCGGATTCGACGGCGGCGCGGATGACGCCCAGCGCGGTGCCGTAGCCGCCGGCGGTGGCCAG
>CAYTPH010000266.1:0-4026 GCA_964439635.1 uncultured Terriglobales bacterium | reverse complement strand
CTCACGGAAAGGATCCCAACGGGTCAGCAGAGTCATGGTTCGTTTACCTCCAAAAGCGGTCGAGATTGTCAGTTTACTGCTTGGATGCAGTAATTAGTCAAATGAAAGCATAAAATATGAGTGTGTTGCTGTCAAGTACAATATTACTATTATT
Organism: uncultured Terriglobales bacterium; assembly: GCA_964439635.1. Taxonomy (GTDB): domain Bacteria; phylum Acidobacteriota; class Terriglobia; order Terriglobales; family Acidobacteriaceae; genus CAYTPH01. Next base: position 3,872 of record CAYTPH010000266.1, on the reverse strand, counting down.
TTTCATGCACGTACAGTTGAGATGAACGACATATTGGGGCCGCTAGACGGCAGCAAGAACGCACTTCAGGTAGAAGGTCTCGGGGACGGTCAGCAGGACCGGGTGGTCCTTGGCCGGGCCGCGGCGCTCGATGATGCGCAGGGGGCGGTGGGCGTCGAGGCTGGCGGCGGCCAGCACCTCCAGGAAGTCGGCCTCGCTGACGTGGTAGGAGCAGGAGCAGGTGACCAGCAGGCCACCCGGCTTGAGCATCTTCAGGGCGCGGAGATTGATCTCCTTATAGCCGCGGAGAGCGGTGTCGAGCGTTTTCCTGGTCTTGGCGAAGGCGGGCGGGTCGAGGACGATGGTGTCGTACTGGCGGCCGGCGTCGGCGTAATCGCGCAGCAGGTCGAAGGCGTTGGCTTCGATCCACTCCACGTCCAGTTTGTTCAGTTCCCCGTTCTGGTCGGCCAGTTCGAGCGCCGGGCGGGAGCTGTCCACGGCGGTCACCGACTCGCAGGTCTTGGCCAGGTGCAAGGCGAAGCCGCCCTGGTAGCAGAAGACGTCGAGGGCCTGGCCGTGGGCGTGGTGGGCGGCGGCGGCGTAGTTCTCGCGCTGGTCGAGGAAGGCGCCGGTCTTCTGGCCGCCGAGGGCGTCGTAGTGGAAGCGCACGCCGTTCATGGTGTAGACGGTGGCGGTCTTGTCGCCGTGCAGCGGGCCGGCGGGTGCCGGCGGCAGCTGCTCGAGCTCGCGGATGCGGGCCTCGGTGCGCTCGACGATGCCGGCGGGATGGAAGGCCGCTTCCAGCTCTTCCACCACCACGTCTTTCACGTCGTCGCGATTGGCGGCCTGGGTGAGGACCTGCAGGGAGATGACGTCGTTGAAGCGGTCGGCGATGAGGCCGGGGAGGCCGTCGGCCTCGCTGAAGAGGAGCCGGTAGGCGTCGGTGTCGTGGATGACGCGCTGGCGGTAGGCGAGAGCGGCGGCGACCCGCTGGCGAACGAGCGCCGCCAGGTCGGGGACCGGCTCGCGGGAGATGAGCCGCAAGGCGATCTGCGAGCTGGAGCTGTAGAACGCCGTCCCCAGCGGCTTTCCGCGGTGGTCCTGGACGGTGACCAGCGACGCGGCCGGCAGGTCGGGCGCGCCCTCCAGGTCGGAGCGGTAGACCCAGACGTGGCCGTCGCGCAGGCGGGCGGCGGCGCGGGCGGTGACCTTCACGGCCGGGTTCGAGGGCGCGGGCATAACCCCACATTTGTACCGCAGCACGCCGATTAATTCACCACAGAGACACAGAGACACAGAGGAAGACAAAAGATGGAACCGCAGAGGGCGCGAAGAAAACCTGGCAGAGGACGCAGAGAAAATAGCTTCCTCCGTGTCTCTGTGACTCCGTGGTGAGGTTTGGTCTTACTTTCCCGGCGCTTCGATGGGTGCTTCCGAGGCCTGGACCTGGCGCTGGAAGTCGGAGAGGAGTTCGGGAGCGATCTGCTCGGGGAAGTCGGCGGGGTTGGGGGCGGGCTCGATCTGCAGGCGGAGGCCGCGGCGGAGATCGTTGCCGTAGGCGTGCTTCACGTCGTTGCCGGGGACGGAGTTCTTCTCCAGGAAGCGTCCCGTATCGGAGTCGAAGAAGTAACGCTGGGCGGCGCCTTCGGCGTTCACCAGGGCCTCGAAGACGGGACCGAAGCCGGTGTCGGAGACGTAGAGCCACGCGGTCATGGGCGCCATCTTCTTGCCGCCCGGGACTTCGGCCGCGGGCGAGGCGACGGCGTCATGGCTGGGGTCGTAGTGGAGGATGCGCTGGCAGGAATCGCAGGCGATGATGTGCTGGTTGCTGCGGACCTCGTTGTAGGTCTGGGGGCGCAGCATGACGTGGCAGACGCTGCACTTGTGGTCGCGGGCCTCGGCCAGGGCCGACTTGCGCACCGCCAGCACCCGATCGTACTGCGCTAGGACGTTGGCGGTGACGCCCTCGCGTAGCGCCTTGCGCTTGCCGGCCCACTCCGCCAGCTCGGCCTCGTCCTTGGCGGTGACCTCGCGGGCCTGCGCTTTCTCCTTCTCGATCTCGGCCGTCTCTTCCTTCAGCTCCTTCTCCGCCGCCTTCAGGTCATGCTCCAGGGACTCGGAGCCGACCATGATCTCCAGGATGCGGTCCTCGGCGGAGCGGATCTCCTGCTCGGCGAAGCCGATCTCGTGCATCAGGGCCTTGTATTGCTCGTTGGTCTTCACCGCCAGGGACTGCTCGCGGTACTTGGAGATCTTCTGCTGGGCGTCCTGGATGGCCTGCTCCTGCTTGCGCTTGTCGGTCAGGTTGGCGGCGATGGCGGCCTTGGCCTTGTCGAGTTGCGCCTTGGTGCCGGCGAGCTTGGTCTCGATGGCGGCGACGCGGCGGGGTAGAGCGGCGACTTCCTCGCGCAGGCGCGCGATCTCGGCGTCCACCCCTTGCAGGGCGATCAGTCTTTCCAGGTCAGGATTCATCTCGGAGGGCCTGCAACGATTGTAACAGCCGCTGGCGGCGGTCGCCACCGGACTGCGTCTCTGCGGAAAGTTGTTCAGAATCCCCGCTTGTGGTATCCGCATCTGTACAACTTCGCAAGGAGAGGGCTGAATGCTGCAGATGTCGCGGAAGTGCGTCCCGTACACCCCGGTGAGCTCGCCGTTGAAGGAGCTGACGGTGGCGCTAGTGTCGTCCACGGGGGTGTACCTGGAGGGCCAGCCGCCGTTCACCGACAACGGCGACGACAGCTTCCGGGTGCTGCCGGGCGACCTGGAGGTGAAGCAACTGCGCTTCAAGCACGGGCACTACGACACCTCGGCGGCGCAGGAGGACCCCAACTGCGTCTTCCCCATCGAGCGGCTGCGCGAGCTGGCCGCGGACGGCTTCATCAAGCGGGTGTCGAACAAGCACATCGGCTTCAAAGGCTTCTCCACCAACCTGAAGGCCATGTACGAGGTGGCGGCGCCGGGCATCGCCAACGAGATCGAACGCTCGCAGGCGGATGCGGTGGTGCTGACTGGCGGTTGACCGGTGTGCCACCGGGTAATCGTTGCGGCGCAACGAGAGATCGAAGCCAGGGGGATCCCGACGGTGCTCATCACCGTGGTCCCCGAAGAATCCAGGATGATGCGGCCGCCGCGCGCCGTCTTCCCCAAGGGAAACCGAGTGGGGCGGGTGATGGGCGAGCCCTTCGACCGCGACCGGCAGAGGCGGGTGCTGGCCGAGGCGCTAAGACAGTTCGAGTTCCAGGGCGTGCCGGGGAGCATCGTCGAGTTCGAGCCATAGAAAACCCCACCACGGATCGTCACGGATTTTCACGGATCAAGTCGTTCTCCTCCTTCTCAGTGTCGATCCGTGTAAATCCGTGGTGGACCTTTTACAATCCTTGATTCGTGTCCCTGACATTCCAGGTCGAAGCCACCGCCGACGGCGCGCGCGCCGGGCGGATGGAGCTGCCGCATGGCGCGGTGGAGACGCCCATCTTCAGGCCGGTGGGGACGCTGGCCACGGTGAAGGGCGTGCCCCAGCACATGCTGGAAGAGCTGGGCGTCAACATCCTGCTCTCCAACACCTATCACCTGTTCATCCGGCCAGGGACGCCGCTGGTGCGGCAACTGGGCGGGCTGCACCGCTTCATGAGCTGGGAGCGGTGCCTCCTGACCGACTCGGGCGGGTTCCAGGTGTTCAGCCTGGCGGAGCTGAGGAAGGTGACGGAGGAGGGGGTGAGCTTCCGCTCGCACCTGGACGGCGCGGCGCTGTTCCTGGGGCCGGAGCAGGCGATGCAGGCGCAGATCGACCTAGGCGCCGACATCATCATGGCCTTCGACGAGTGCACCGAGTATCCGGCGGAGAAAGAGCGGGCGCGCAAGTCCATGGAGATGACGCTGCGCTGGGCGGAGCG
>CAYTPH010000265.1:0-4040 GCA_964439635.1 uncultured Terriglobales bacterium | reverse complement strand
TGAGGCGCTTCAGTGCCGAAGGATCCCGCGTGAAGCCACATCCCAGCGTGGGTCCGCGCGGGATCCTTCGGGCCTGAAGGCCCTCAGGATGACGCCAGCGAGGCTCGGACGCCTCGCGACGGCATCACTTCCGCCCGTGCAGCTTCACCGAGGCCAGGGCGGCCGCGGCCTGGCGCAGCTCCTCGCCGGTGAAGTCGGCCGGCGGCGTGGCGCAGCCGCTGCCTTCCGACGAGCAGCAACTCGCTCCGCCCGATGGGATCAGGGAAACCAGGTCCTTGCCGGGCACCACCTGTGGCACCTCTATGTCCCGTAGTCCGGCATTGACCGCGTGCTGCACGTACTCGCCCAGCTGGCTGGCGCCGGCGATGCAGCCCACGTAGGCGGCGATGTCGCGCGCCACCCGCTCCGGCAGCTTGCCCAGCAGCACGATGTCGCTGACCGCGAAACGCCCGCCGGGTTTCAGCACCCGCGCGATCTCGCGGAACACCGCCGGCTTGTCGGTGGAGAGGTTGATGACGCAGTTGGAGATCACCAGGTCCACCGAGGCGTCTTCCACCGGCAGCTTCTCGATCATGCCCTTGCGGAACTCGACGTTGGTGGCGCCAAGCTTGCGCGCGTTCTCGCGGGCACGGGCCAGCATGTCGTCGGTCATGTCCACGCCGATCACGCGGCCGGCGGGGCCGACCTTGCGCCACGCCAGGAAAGCGTCGAAGCCGGCGCCCGAGCCGAGGTCGAGCACGGTCATGCCCGGCTCGATGCCGGCCAGGGCCAGCGGATTGCCGCAGCCCAGGCCCAGGTTCGCACCCTCGCCCAGCGCCGCTTCTTCCGCGGAGTAGCCCAGAGCGACCGCGGTCGCCGTCTCGCCGTCGTCACCGCAGCCCGAGCGCTCGCCGCGCGCGATGGCCCCGTAGCGCTCCTGCACCGCTTCCACGATGCCGCCCTTGGTCTCTGCCGCTGCGCTATCTCCGCCGCAGCCCGTCGGCGCGCAACACGCCTGCTTCTCCTGCTCCACTGCCTTCGTCGTACTCACGTCAGTTCTCCTTGATTTGGATAAGAGTGCTGTCTTGTACCTGGGCCGGAACATCGGTGGTGCAGCAGCCTCCGGCATCGCTGGTGCCGGCCGGTCGAGGCAGGCAGCACCCACTGCGCTCGATGCAATCGTTCAAAAGCTTCAGCGCCCCCAGCAGGGAAGCGCGCGTCTCCTGCGGGATGGCCGCCAGGATGGCTTGCGTTCTTTCCACCATCAGCTGGTCGATGCGCCCGCGCACCCGGCGTCCCTCTTCGGTGATCTGAACCATCGCCGCCCGGCCGTCCTTCTGCCGCCCGCGCAGCCGCCGCACCAGCCCCGCCTTCTCCAGCTTCTCCACGATGCGGGTCATGGCCGAGGGCGTGATCTCCGCCGCCGCCGCCAGGTCGGTGAGCCGCGCTCCCTCCTGCCGCGTCAGCGTGCGCAGGATGGAGCACTGCCGCGCCGTCAGCCCTTCGCAGCAGATCTCGTCCGGGCCGACATGCCCCATCAGCTTGGCCGTCCGCTCCAGCTCCGCCCACCAGCTCCCGATGCTGCCCGGCACCTGCGCCATATCACCGTCCTGCTGCATAGGATGAATCTACGGCAAATTAGTTGCATGAGTCAAGCAAATATTACAGTTTGATGTAAGACGTTGTACCTAAAGGCGTTGCATACAGTCTTGCGGAGAGTCATCATAGTCCCGAAGGTGGACTTTGTTTCCATGAGAGAGCTGATGTCCATGTTCAAGTGGCACGTCGTGCTCGTCTTCGCTCCTTTCGCGATCTTCATCCTGATCATGTTCCTCAATGTCTTCACGACCGTGGCGATTGATCGCTCGCTGCCGTTTCGTCTGGCGGTGTTGGTGTACGTGATCTTGTGGTCGGTCGCGGGGCTTACCCTCGTTCGAGTCGCCGTGCTGAACGCCAAGGTCTATCGCCAGGAAGGCGATGCCAGGATGCGTGCTTATGACGAACTGGTTCGCATGCGCGGTCGCTATGTAGCGGTCTGGGTTTCGGCGGTCGCTGCCATGGTGCTCTTTGTCATCATCGGAGTGCTCACCGGCGACCTATCGTAGCCTGGGCGGGCACAGCCAGAAGTGTTATAATTTAAGTTATAACCATGGCTAAGACCGTCAAGATCACCACCGTCGGCAATTCGACCGGGGTCGTGCTTCCCAAGGACGTTCTGGAACGGCTGCACCTGGAGAAGGGCGATGTCCTCTACCTGACGGAGACGCCGGACGGGATGCAGTTGACCGCCTCCGACCCCGACTTCGCTGCCGCCGTCGAGGCCGGCCGCCGCGTGATGCGCAAGTACCGCAACGCCCTGCGTAAGCTCGCGGAATGAAGGAACCGCGCTGGCTGCGGCTGAATGAGGTGCTGGTCCTGCACGGCATGCACCTGGCGTCGTTTGGCGGCCGAGCGGGCGTGCGCGACCTGGGGTTGCTGGAATCCGCTTTGGCCCGGCCGCGCCAGCTCTTCAGCTACGCCCGCAAGCCTCCCGCCCTGGCTCGTCTCGCCGCCTCGTACGCCTTCGGCATCGTCCGCAACCACCCTTTCGTGGACGGGAACAAGCGCACCGGCCTGATCGCCGCGTTTACGTTTCTGGACCTCAACGGCATGCAAGTGACTGCGAGCGAGCAGGAGGGCTATCAGGTCTTCATGGCTCTGGCTGCCGGCAACCTCAGCGAGGCGGAACTGGCTCGCTGGCTGGAGCGGAATACGCGCTAGTCCGCGCGGTGAATGGCTCCGGTCATCACCGGAGGCGGTTGCTTCCGCCTGCGCCGTATGAGACGCTCCGAAGCGCTGTGCAGCCCACAAACACAAGGCAGCGCCGGTTTCTAGTCGGGCTTCTGCTGGTGTGGGTGCCGTTCGCGTTCTTTGCCTGGGGCGCCAGGGACGCGCTCTGGTCGTTGTCCACTCACAAGGCGACCGGCCTTGGCGCCCTGGCCGGAGCACTCGCGGAGGCCCTGGTCATGTTCGGTGTCGCCGCCGTGGTCGTCTTCCAGGCGGTGGCTATCGCACTGCTGGTCCGCGAGATCGTGGGACGGCGGGCCGGGCACGCCCTGGCGGCGATCGTCTCCATCGCCTTTAGCGCTCTGCAATTGTTCCTGATAGTCCTGTTCTTCGTGCTGCTGGGTGTGACCAGGCGGCCGGGCTAGTCGCCCGCCGCCTCGCACGCCGGCAGCTCCACCGGCTCGCGCGCCGCCACCCGCGGCTTGACCTTGGCGCTGGTCACCAGGGCCACCGCCGCGATGATCACCGCCGAGCCCGCCAGCATGTAGCCGTCGATGCGCTCGTTGAGGATGAGCCATCCCAGGAACACCGCCACCACCGGGTTCACGTAGGCGTAGGTCGCGACCTTGGGTGTGGCAACGTGGTCGAGCAGCCAGATGTATGCAGTGAATCCGACCAGGCTGCCGAACACCACCAGGTAGGCGATGGCGGCCATGTTGCTGAAGGTCCAGTGGGCGACGCGGTGGTCGCCGCGGACCAGCGCCATCAGCGAGTTCACCGTGCCCGCGATCAGCATCTGCCAGCCGGTGGCGGCGTACACGTCCACGCTCACCTGGAAGCGCTTGGACAGCACCGAGCCCGTTGCCCAGCTCACCGACGACACCAGCAGCACCAGCGACCCGATCAGCTGCATCTTGCCCAGCCCGCTACTCGCCGCCTGCACCTTCGGCCACATCAGCACCGCCAGCCCGGCGATGCCCAACAGCAGCCCCACCAGCCCCCGCCGCGACAGGTGGTCGCCCTTCAGGATCCAGGTGTCGATCACCAGGAACCACAGCGGGGTCACCGCCAGGATGAGCGCCGCCAGCCCGGTGGGGACGTACAGCTCCGCCCACGACAGCACCATGTTGGCGATGCTCAGCAGCAGGATGCCGACGATGGCCAGCTTCCAGAAATCGTCGCGGGTGATGGCGACCTTGCGCCGCAGCAGCAGGCAGGCGCCCAGCATGATGACCCCGCCGATGACGAATCGGGTGCCCGTCATCAGCGGCGGCGTCAGGCCCTCCACCGCCAGG
>CAYTPH010000264.1:0-4047 GCA_964439635.1 uncultured Terriglobales bacterium | reverse complement strand
CCTTGCCGATGGGCGTGAGCAAGTCCATGACCCGCGCGCTGATGTTGTCCTTGGTTGTCTCCTGCTTGATGCGCTCCTGCGGATACAGCGGCGTCAGGTTGTCGAACAGGATCTTGTTGCGCGCCTCATCGGGCGACTCGAAGTTCACCGCCTCGATCTTCACCAGGGCAAAGTACTTCTCGCCCTCGTGCGGCGGACGCACCTGCCCGCTGACCGTGTCGCCGGTCTTCAGGTCGAATTTGCGGATCTGCGAGGGCGAAACGTAGATATCGTCCGGGCCCGGCAGGTAGTTGTAATCCGGCGAGCGCAGGAAGCCGTAGCCGTCGGGCAGGATCTCCAGCACGCCTTCGGCGAAGATGTGTCCTTCCTTCTCGGACTGGGCTTGGAGGATCTTGAAGATCAGGTCCTGCTTGCGGAGGCCGCTGGCGCCCGGCAGGTCCAGCTGGCGGGCGATCTTGGTCAGCTCCGTGATGTTCTTTTCTTTGAGTTCGGCTATGGTCATGCTCACCTACGGGATGGTTGGGATGTCGTGAAGGGGGGTCGGTTGACCGATTCGATCCACTAAGACGTTATTTGAATCTCCGCAGCGCGGGCGCGCTGCGAAACACTATTATGCAGCGCGCCGCTCGGCCTCGGCAAGCTTTTCCGTCGCCGTCATCACCTGCCCCGGCGCCTCCACCTTGCCGAAACGGGTCAGCACCTCGTTCATCGTCTCCTGGATGCGGGTGTTCGGCTTGTGGAACTTGCGCGTAGCCTTGGCTGCCAGCTGGCAGAGCGTGTAACGGTTCTGCACCGCCGTCAGCGAATCGAAAATCAGATCGGAACGCATCTTCTTCAACGTGACTCCTAGTCCTGAACGCCAGCTTTTGCTGCACGGCCATCCAGACTGCTGGAATGCCGCTAACTCATTGTTTCTGCTGGCTTTCCCTTGGGAAAATGGGGTCTGCAACAAGCCAATAGATGCTTGTAGTCGTGCGAGAGTTGCTCTTTTCTGGAGATTTTCGCCCCGCCCGGAGCGCCTCAGGAATGGACTCAACCGCAGCGACTAACGGTAAGTTACCGGAAAGCTTGAACTTAGTCAATCCCTTTCTTTGCCGGACTCAGCGCACCAGCACCCGCCAAAAGTCTTGCCCGGCGAACTTGACCTGCATCGCCTTACCGTTCATGACATTGAAGAAGCGCACCCAGGTCGGGTTGTGGGGCGTGTCGGCCAGCCAAAACTCCCCCTTTCCCGCCTGTTCCAAGGGGACCTGGCCGTCCAGCCACAGCTTCCCCTTGGCCGTCACCACCCGGTAGCTGCCGTACCAAGGGTTGTCGTTGCGGTAATGCCCGACATATTCGAACAGGTCGGGCCGGTCGGCGAACCTCTGGGGCCCGCCGTAAGTGGCGTTGAAGTACCAGTGCGGGCCGTGGACCAGGTCGGTGACCGGCCCTTTTTCTCCCTTTTCTCGCTGGAAGTTCAATACGAAACGCCCCAATTCGGGATCGCGCACTACGAGCTGCCCCGCGTTGCTCTCCACCTTGTAGCGGCGGCCCCCGTACAGCAGGGTCAGCGACTTGCCCTCGGCGACGAACTCCATCGTCTTCTTGCCGTCGGGCGAGGTGAACGCGCCGGCGTACTCCTTGGCATCGGCGATCACCTCGGGACCGTTCACCTCCGGCGGCGCCGGCAGCGGCTGGCCGGCGTTGGCGGCACGCACCAGCCGGAGCGCGTACTGTGCCACCGGGTTCGGCCGGAAGCCCTGCATGGCGTTGATGGAGGCGAACGCTCCCACCCCCTCGTCCAGGTCCACCTGCAACGCCGAGGCGAACGACACCATCCCGCCGGTGTGGCGGATGAGCTTGTGCCCCTCCCACTTCTCCACGGCGATGCCGTAGCCGTAAGACACTTCCGGTCCGAACTGCTCCGCCTTGATGAACGGCGTAGAGAAGAGCTCGAAGCTCTTGTCGGAGAGGACCCGCTTCTCGCCCAGCCGGCCGCGGTTCGTCAACATCTGGATGTACAGCCCCATGTCGCGCGGGGTGCAGGCGATGCAGCCGGCGGCATCGTCCATGATCAGCGGCGGCGCCGGCTTCAGAGGATCGCCCGGCAAGTACGGGCGGTCGTCGCTCAGCGGGTTGTAGCTCCGCGGCGCAAGACCTCGCAGCTCGCTGGTCAGCGCCGCGTGGCTGCCGGTCATCCCCAAGGGGTTGAAGATGCGCTCGCGAATGGCCTCGGCGAAAGGATGGCCATCCAGCGTCCAGATCAGGTACCCGAGCGCCTGGTAGCCGTTGTTGCAGTAGAAGAAGTGCTCGCCCGGGGCGTAGCGGACGTGGTGGCTGGCGTCGGGGTCGGAGAGCAGGACCTGCAGGCCGTCCGGCAGCCCGGAAGAGTGAGTCAGCAGGTGGTGCGTGGTGATGGGCGCGAACTTCGATTCCACCTTGAACAACGGCAAGTATTCCGTCACGGGACGGTGCAGGTCGAGCTTGCCCTCCTCGGCCAGCTGCAGCACGGCGATGCCGACGAACGACTTGGTGATGGACCCGATCTCGAAGGGCTGGTCGGTGCGCACTGGCTGTTCCGTCTCGACATTCGAGAAGCCGTAGGTCGACACGCGCAGGGCACCGTCGCGGTCGGCGACCACCAGGGTCATCCCCGGCGAGCGCATGGTACGCAGGTAATGCTCGGCGAACTCATCAAGTGCACGGAAGGCGTCTTGCAGCTTGCCCCCGGCGGCGGAGCGCTGTGCCTGGGCAGCGAGTTCCACCACCGTGAAGCGCGCGGCAGCTAGCGCCGCCCCGGCGCCCAGCGATGTTGCCAGCATTGCCCTGCGGGTCATGATTCCCATCGATCCATCCTCCGGCGCGGGTGTGATTCTCGTCCCTGTTGCCCCACCGTCTGTCCCACATTCTCGATGCGGGTGGGACGCCGCACTAACCTACGCGTCGAACCAGGAGAACTCAACCAGGAAGGAGTCCCTCATGTCCCGATTCATTCTCATGGTTTTCGTTACCGTGCTGGCGGTGGCCACCTCCAGCTTGGCCGGCGAGCGGTCGACCGCCGCGGAACGTTCGCAGCAGAAGGCCCGCGCCGTCGTGGAGCGCGGCATCGAGGCGCTGGGCGGAGAGGCCGCCCTGCGCGCCACGGAGACCCTCAGCTTCCAGGTGCGCGGCAAGACCTCGCCCCGTCTCCAGATGCCGACCGCCAAAGCCCCCTATGAAGGCGGCTGGCGCGAAGAGCGCCTGGTGTTCGACCTGAAGGGCAGGCGGCTCCTGGCGGAACTGAAGGGCGGCGGCGCCGGCTTCGGCTTCTGGCAGCGCAACATCCTGAAGGGCGGCTCCGGCCACACCGTGGACTTCCGCGCCCGCACCGTGACCGAAGCCGTCCCGGCGCCGGGCACGCCTCCCTTCGCGGTGTTCTATCGGAGGCTGCCCAACCTGTTCCTGCTCTCCGCCCTCGACCGCCCCATGACCCTGCGCTACCTGGGCGAGGACACGCTCGACGGCCGTAAGCAGGAGGTCGTCTCCTTCGTGCATACGGACAACAACCTGCTCACCCTCTACTTCGACGCCCAGACCCACCTGCTCTCGAAATACGACTTCATGTTCGCCGACCCCATCGGCGGCGTCCGCTCCTCCGAGATCCTCTACTCCGACTACCGCAAGGCCGGCGACGTGCTCGTTCCCTCCAAGTGGAACATCCGCCAGCTCGGCGACATGCAGCAGGAGATGGAGGTCTACGACGTCGCCGTGAACCACAAGCTCCACGATTCGCTCTTCGAGATTCCGCAAGGCCTGGAGAAGGCCCCACCCCCGCCGCAGAACGCCGAGGTCAAGACCGAGAAGCTCGCCGACGGCGTCTACCTGGTGCGCAATCTCGGCGGCGGCTTCTACCACGTGCTGGCGGTCGAGTTCCGCGACCATGTCTTCGTGATGGAGGCGCCGCTCAGCTCGGACATCGCCGAAGCCGCCATCGCCCGCATCAAGGAAGCCATCCCCGGCAAGCCCATCCGCTTCCTGGCGCTCAGCCACCACCACGGCGACCACTCCGGCGGCACGCGCGCCTTC
>CAYTPH010000263.1:0-4062 GCA_964439635.1 uncultured Terriglobales bacterium | reverse complement strand
ATCATCAAGGTGGATCTGTTGGGGCTGGGCATGATGGCCGTGCTGGAAGACTGTCTGGAGCTGATCCCGCGGCACTACGGAGAACCGATGGATCTCGCCCATCTCCCGCCGGACGATCCGGCGGTGTACGCCGCTCTGCAGAAGGCGGACACGGTGGGCATGTTCCAGATCGAGAGCCGGGCGCAGATGTCGTGCCTGCCGCGGCTGCGCCCGCAGCGCTTCTACGACATCGTGGTGCAGGTGGCGATCATCCGCCCGGGGCCCATCGTCGGCCAGATGGTGAACCCGTACCTGAAGCGGCGGCAGGGGCGCGAGCCGGTCAGATACCCGCATCCCTCGCTGGAGCAGGTGCTGGGGCGAACGCTGGGCGTGCCGCTCTTCCAGGAGCAGCTGCTGCGCATGGCCATGATCACCGCTGGGTTCTCCGGCGGCGAAGCGGAAGAGCTGCGGCGCGCCTTCGGCTTCAAGCGCTCGGAGGCGCGCATGCGCGACATCGAGGTGAAGCTGCGCACGGGCATGGTGCGCAACGGCATCGCCCCGGCGGCGCAGGAGGAGATCCTGCGGGCCATCACCTCATTCGCCCTGTACGGCTTCCCGGAATCGCACGCCGCCAGCTTCGCCCTGCTGGCCTACGCCAGCGCCTACCTGAAGACGCATTATCTGGCGGCGTTCACCGCGGCGCTGCTGAACAATCAGCCCATGGGCTTCTACCACGCGTCCACGGTGGTAAAGGACGCGCAGCGGCACGGGCTGAAAGTACGGCCCATCGATGTGATGAGGTCGGAGTGGGAGTGCACGCTGGAAGAGATGTCGACGGTCGACAGTCGACGGTCGACGGCGCTCGCACTACGGTTAGGGCTGCGGTACGTGAAGGGTTTGCGCGAGGAGGCGGCGCAGGCGCTGGCGGAGCGAAGGAAGATGCGCCCGTTCGCCTCCATCGAGGAGCTGGCGCGGCGCGTCCCGGAGCTGCGCAAGAGCGAACTTCAAACCCTAGCGGAAATCGGCGCGCTGAATGAAGTGGGCAGTGGACAGTGGTCAGTGGTCAGTAAAACCAACTGCCCACTGGCCACTGATGGGCCACTCCACCGGCGGGACGCGCTCTGGCAGGTGGAGCGCGCCACCCGGCCGGCAGGGCCGCTGCTGAGCGACATCGCGGAGCAGGACGCGCCTTCGCCGCTGCGGCGCATGAGCGATGAGGAGCGCCTGGTCGCCGATTTCCGCGGCACCGGGCTGACCACGGGGCCGCACCCCATGGCCTATCGCCGCCAGCAGATGAGAGCCATGGGGGTACGCACCGCGGTGGAACTGGAGCGGACGCCGAACGGACGCCGGGTGCGGGCCGCCGGATGCGTGATCGCGCGGCAGCGCCCGGGCACCGCCAGCGGCTTCGTCTTCCTCAGCCTGGAGGACGAGACCGGCATCGCCAACGCCATCGTCACCCCCGACCTGTTCGACCGGCACCGCGTGCTGCTGGTGGGAGCGAAGTTTCTGCTGGTCGAAGGGGTGCTGCAGAACCTGGACCACGTGGTCTCGGTCAAGGCCGAGCGGGTGTTCCCCATCGCGGTGACGCAGGCGGAGACGAGTTCGCACGATTTCCACTGAGACCTAGCTTCCGCGGCGCGCAATCCACAGGATTTCGTTCTAGAATCCTGTGTTCGAGGACGCCGCGAACGGCGTGTTGCTATCCGCAATCCTAAGGAGCGAGTCAGAGATGGCGAAGACCCCCAACAAGACGACGACCACCACCCGCAAGCCGCGCACCAATGCGGAACCGCAAGCGGTGAAGACGCGGCGGCCCATGTCGGCGGGCGCCGCCCCCAGCGACGGCAACGTCGAGGAGCGCATCCGCCAGCGGGCCTACGAGCTGTACGAGCAGGAAGGACGCCAGGAAGGGCGCGACGAGGAGTACTGGCTGCGCGCCGAGGCCGAGATCCGGGGCCGCAAGTCCGCGTAGCCCGCTTGAGCACCGTCCTGCTGGTCGCCGATAACGCCCTCCAACGGCGCACCCGTCAGGCCATCCTGCGGAGCGCAGGGATGGAAGTCTGCGTGGCCACCGGCGCCGAGACCGCCCTGGCGCTGCTGCGCAGCGAAGCGGGGCACTAACGCAGCTTCTGTTTCGCGAACGGCACCGAGAAATAAAGAGTACTGCCCTGGCCGAGGACGCTCTCGGCCCAGACCGACCCCGCCTGGAGTTCCACCAACTGCTTCACCAGGGCCAGGCCGAGGCCGGTGCCGCGGATCCCCCGGGCCTGCGGACTGTCCACCCGGAAGAACCTGGTGAACAGGCGCGGGATGGCGTCCGCGGGAATGCCCAGCCCCTGGTCGACGACAGCGACCTGCGCGCCATCCGGAGTGGCGACGGCGCGCACGTAGGGAACGCCGATCTTGCCTACGTCGTGCATGGGGGCGGCGTCAAAGAGGAGCTGCGCCGCTTCAGGCTTCCATCCCCGCTCCCGCGCCAGGTAGCGGGCGTAGTGGCTGAGGCGGACGACATGGGCGCCGGTCTCGTCGTCCTTGTAACGAGTGGCCCGCACCAGCCGCAGCACGGTGTCGTGGTAGGCGCGCTCCAGGTCCTGCGCCCGTTTCTGTTCAGCCAGGAAGGAAGAACGCAGGTCGCGGGCGTAGGCCTGCAACTGGCGATTGGCCGAGCGCAACTGCTCCGCGCGTTCCCGCTCGGCGCCGAAGACGTGCCGCAGGTCGCGGGCGTAGAGGGCGAGCTGCCGTTCCGCCGCCTCAAGCCGTTTTGCGAGCTCGCTGCTCTCCGGCGTGCTCATGGCGGTCGCTCCGGCAAAACTCCACGACCTTGAAGATCTCCTGGACTTTGCGCAGCAGCTCCAACGGGCTGAAGGGCTTGACCAGGTACGCCTGCACCCCCAACGCGACGCCCTGCTTGCGGTCGCGCTCCTGCCCCATGGCGGTGACCATGAGGATGGGGATGTGGGCGGTGGCAGGATCGGCGCGCAACTCGCGGGCCACCTCCAGCCCGGTCATGCCTGGCATCATCCAGTCCAGGATCACCAGGTCGGGACGCTGGTTGCGGGCGGCCTCCAAGGCTTCCAGGCCGTCGGCCGCCAGCAGGATGGAGTGGTTGGGGTCCTCCAGGGTGGTGTGCATCAGCTTGCGCAGGCTCTCCTCGTCGTCGGCGATCAGGATAGTTTTCATAAGCCCTTCCGGCGCAGCAGTGCGCAACCACTCGTCCCTGCAGGCGGGGTGCCGTTGGCGGCATGGACATGCAAGCACGAAACGAGTTTGAGTTGGTGAGGGTTGCGACTTCCTGAGCCGGCGGGCGGGCCAGGACACGTATCCAAAACGGGAATGAGGGCCGGGCATTCGCCGTTGTGGGAATTTGCGCATCCGCCCTGAATCTGAAAAAATGAAGGCCTCTGTTGGGGGCTGATGCCACAGTTCGGTAGTTATGCACTCCTGCTCGCCCTGGCGTTGAGCGTGTATTCGCTCGTCGCCGGGATCCTGAGCCTCGTGCGCCGCGACGATCGGCTGGGCGGGACCGCGCGCCGCGCCGGCATGGCGGTGTTCATAGCGCTGTCGTGCTCGTTTGTGGCGCTGGTGGCCGCCGCCTTCCAGGACGATTTCTCCGTCGCCTACATCCTGCAGCACTCCAACCGCGAGCTCCATCCCGCCTACAAGTTCAGCGTGCTGTGGTCCGGGCAGGAAGGTTCACTGCTGTTCTGGGCGTGGCTGCTCTCCACCTACGGCTTCATCATGCGCCTGCGGCACGCGGTGGACACGCGCCTGGTGGCCTATGCCTCGGTGATCGTGGCGGCGGTGCAGGTGTTCTTCACCCTGCTGATCAACTTCGCCGCCAACCCCTTCGCCATGATGCAGGGGCCGATCCCGCCCGACGGCAACGGGCTGAATCCATTGCTGCAGTATCCCGAGATGGTCATCCATCCGCCGATGCTGTACCTGGGATACGTCGGGTTCACCATTCCCTTCGCCTTCGCCCTGGGCGCGCTGATCATGCGGTACCCCGGCGAGAAGTGGATCCACATCACGCGGCGGTGGACCATGGTGACCTGGGGCTTCCTGACGGTGGGCATCTTC
>CAYTPH010000262.1:0-4077 GCA_964439635.1 uncultured Terriglobales bacterium | reverse complement strand
CTCAAGCCCACGCTGCACTGGCTGCTGGCCACCGACAAGCCCGGGCAGTTCGACGCCGAGATCAGCTACGTGACCGGCGGCTTCTCCTGGGAGGCCGACTACAACGTGGTCGCCCCCGAGCAGGGCGACGTGCTCGACATCGTCGGCTGGATCACCATGCAGAACCAGAGCGGGCGCGTCTTCGAGGACGCGCGGGTGAAGCTGCTGGCCGGCGACGTCAACAAGCTGCTGCCCAACGCCGGCCGCTATCCCATGGCCGCCAGGGCAGGGCTGGCTATGGAGGCGCGCGACGCCATGCAGCCCGCGGTCACCTCGCGCGCCTTCGACGAGTACCACCTGTACTCCCTGGCCCGACCGGTCACCCTGCGCGACCGCGAGACCAAGCAGGTGGAGTTCGTCCGCGGCACCGGCGTTCGCTCCAAACGTCTCTACGTCTACGACGGCGCCCAGATCAACTGGGGGCAGTACGCCGGCTGGAACTACGACATGATCCGCAACGACCACTCCTACGGCACCGTCTCCAATCCCAAGGTGTGGGTCATGCAGGAGTTGAAGAACACCGAGGCCAACAACCTGGGCATCGCGCTGCCCCGCGGCCGCATGCGCTTCTACCGCCGCGACGAGGACGGCCGCTTGCAGTTCACCGGTGAGAACGTCATCGACCACACCCCCAAGGACGAGACCATCCGCCTCTACACCGGCAACTCCTTCGACCTGGTGGGCGAGCGCCGTCGGGTGAATTACATCGTGAACTCAGCCCAGGACTGGGCCGACGAGAGCTTCGAGATCAAGGTCCGCAACCACAAGAAGACCCCGGTCGAGATCCGCGTGGTGGAGCACCTCTACCGCTGCGACAACTGGCGCATCACCAGCAAGTCGCACACCTACCGCAAGCTCGACAGCCACACCATCGAGTTCCCGGTCACCGTGCCCCCGGACGGCGAGGTGGTGGTGACCTACCTGGTGCACTACACCTGGTAGGAGATTTCAGATTTCAGATTGATGATTTCAGATGTGGGCTGCGCCCGGCTCACATCTGAAATCTGAAATCTGCAATCTGAAATCAGGATGCGCAATTACAATCGGCGCCAATGACCCGCACCTGGCGCCTAGGCCCGCCGCAGATCTTCGCCGGATTGCTCCTGCTAGCCTTCGCTGTCCAGTCCGTCTGGACCGCGCTCAACGTGCCGCTCGATCGGGTCAGCCCGTTTTCCGAACACGCGGTTCTGGGAGGTCTCCAACTACCCGAGAAGGGTTTCCTGAGAGAGGGAAGCAGGTTTTCTTCTTACCGGGCAGATACGATCGACAACTCGCCGCTGGTGTTCGCCCTTGCGGGCCTCACCCTAGAGTGGTTTCCGTTCGGGGATGTGCGCGCCCGGTTGCTGTTTGTGCTGTTTGGCCTGCTGCGCGGGGCGGCCATCTGGTATGTCGCACGGCGGCTTTACGGCAATGCCGGGGGTTACGTAGCGCTTACGCTCTACTGTTTCTCCGTGCGAATGGTGGCGGACTCCGGCCGCATTTCACCGGAGGTTACCGCGTCCTGGGGTTTTTTCGGTATTGTCTTTGTCGCCATAGCCTTGTCCCACACCCTCCATGCACCATTGCGGAATCGAATCTGGAGGACCGTTCTGCTGGCAGCAGCAATCTTCCTGGGCGTCGGATCGGAGTACAGCGTGCGAACTGGAGTCGCCCTGGCCGTAGGCTTTGTGTTGTATCTGGTACCTGGGCGACGGGCAGCTGCGCTGGGTTCGCTTGTGGTGGCCCTAGTGGCTGCCACGCTGGGCATCTGGGCGTTGTACGGCTTCTCGCCCTACGCCCTTCGTATCCTGTGGCAGACGCGCACCCTCGGCTTCGAGCCGGACGTTACCCCGCTTTTCCTCCATTCCAAGCTGGCAGGGCTCCTACTGCCGCCGCATGACGCTGCACTTGCGGCGTTGGCGGTGATTGCGGTCGCGACTTATGCCGCCTGGCCGCGTAGTCGGTATTTCGGGAACACCGCCCCCTTGATTGTGGCTAGCGCCTTAGGTGCACTAGGACTGTTCATGCCTTCATCAATAGCTTGGCATCACCTAGTGAAGGCGTATCCGTTCATCTTCGTCTTCATCGGCGGCATGTTCGCCGACCTGCTCGACATCCCCGGCCGCCGGCCCGTCTACCGCGCTCCCGTGCTGGCCCTCACCTGGCTGCTGCTGATCTCCCACGCCGCCCTCGGCCTGGCCGCCCTGCCGGGCTTCCCGCCGACGTGATTCAAAAGCTCACCACGGATCACCACGGATCACCACGGATAAACACGGATCAAGACCAATCGAAAGGAGCCATCCGTGAAGATCCGTGTCAATCCGTGGTAGGTCTTTCTCCGCGTCCTCCAGGTTGAGAAGTCTTCCCGGCACCGAAGTAACCGCCCCCGGTGACGGAGGTCCATCCCCGCAACTTCCCTTCAACTCAGGGGTAGAATAGGGTAGGGATATGAGGCGACTGCTGCCCATCGCGCTGCTGCTCGCGGCCTCGCTGGCTGCCGCCCAGATGAAGGGCGTGCCTGCCAGCGTGACTTCCGTGGGCAAGTTCTCGGCCGAGCCCCACGGCGTGCCCGCCAGCGTGACCTCGCTGGGACCAGGGGGCTACCACGACCGGTCCTACCCGTCGCTGACGCCTTTCCCGACGCACCTGGATTGCCGCGGCGCCACCTGCTTCCCCACCACCTACCCGCCCATCCGCACCCGCGCCCCGCGCTATCCGGCCTATTACCCGGTCTACTATCCGACCTACTACCCGACCTACCCGCAGCCGCCGGTGATCATCATCAACACCGCGCCGCCGGCCGCCGAGGCCGACGCCGAGTATGACGACGAGCCGCCCGCGCCCACCGTCTTCGAGCGCCGCCGCCGCACCCGCCCCTACGCCCGCGAGGAGCGCCGCTACGAAGAGCAGGGCCAGCCGCCCGCCGACGCCGTCCGCCAGCCCGAAGTACGCCGCGACCAGCAGATCTCGGCCATCACGCCCGAGGAATCCACCGTCTTCGTGCTGCTCGACGGCCGCCAGCTCGAGCTGCACAACTTCGCCATCGTCGGCGACTTCGTGTGGAACTTCGACGGCGAGGGCCCGCGCAAGATCCTGCTGGCCCAGCTCGACCTCGAGCAGACCCTCAAGCTCAACGCCGACCGCGGCACCGACCTCCGCCTGCCGCATCGCTAAGCCGCACGCCAGGAATCCTCACCACGGAGACACGGAGAAGAAATGAAGGTCTTTCTCCGTGCCTCTGTGCCTCCGTGGTGAATTGCAAAGCGTGCCTCACCAGCCCTTTCCCGTGGTAAAATAAGTGTTGCTCTCTCCGCACATAAGCACCTGTAAATGCAAGGATTTAGCCATTTGCCAGCCGCGTCGTGACCCGGCCCTGGTGTGGCCCGAGCTGCGCACCAACTGGCAACTGGCAACCGGCAACTGAGAACTGAAAATGGCTGACGAAAAAGATCAACAACTCCCTCTTCCCGGCGACGGCAATCCGCCGCAGGGCCCCGGCGCCGCCAACATCCAGCCCATCAACATTGAAGAGGAGATGCGCCGGTCGTATCTCGACTATTCCATGTCGGTGATCATCGGCCGCGCCCTCCCCGACGTCCGCGACGGCCTCAAGCCCGTCCACCGCCGCATCCTTTACGCCATGCACGACATGGGGTTGCTTCACAACCGCAAGCACGTGAAGTGCGCCAAGGTGGTCGGCGAGTGCCTGGGCAAGTATCACCCTCACGGCGACACGGCGCTGTACGACGCCTTGGTCCGGATGGCGCAGCCGTTCTCGTTGCGCTATCCGCTGGTGGATGGACAGGGGAATTTCGGCAGCGTGGATGGCGACCCGCCGGCCGCCTACCGGTACACCGAGTCGCGCATGACCGCCATCGCCGAGGAGATGCTGGCGGACATCGACAAGGACACGGTGGACTTCGTCGCCAACTTCGACGACACCACGGTGGAGCCTGTCGTGCTGCCGACCAAGGTCCCGAACCTTCTCATCAACGGCTCCAACGGCATCGCCGTGGGCATGGCCACCAACATCCCGCCGCACAACCTGGGCGAGATCGT
>CAYTPH010000261.1:0-4080 GCA_964439635.1 uncultured Terriglobales bacterium | reverse complement strand
CATCTACGACGGTGGCTACTTCGTCGCACCCACCGTCTTCGACCACGTCAAGCCCGGCACGCGAATTGCCCAGGAGGAGATCTTCGGCCCCGTGCTCTCGGTGATCCGAGTGAAGGACTTCGAGGAGGCCGTGAACGTGGCCAACGGCGTGGTCTACGGTCTGAGTTCGTCCATCTACACCCAGAACGCCACCCGCATCTTCGACTTCATCGATCGCATCGAGACCGGAATGACGCACATCAACTCGCCAACCACTGGTGGGGAGGCGCAGATGCCCTTCGGTGGGATGAAGGGCACCGGCGTCGGCCTGCGCGAGCAGGGTCGCGTGGCCCTCGACTTCTTCACGGAACTCAAAGTCGTCTACGTGGATTACACGGGCAGCAAGCGCGAGTCCAATATCTACTGACTCGTTGCCGCTGGATAAGGGGACGGATGCAACCGGCCAACCGGACTGCATCGGGGTGGGGTCCTGAGACACATCGAGGATAGTCCGCTGTACAACCCGGACCTGGCGCCGGTCGCGCCCGAACGCCGCACCTGGGGAACGTACAACTACGCCGCGCTATGGGTGTCGATGTCGGTCAACATCCTCACCTACATGCTGGCCGCCGGGCTCATCCAGGGCGGCATGGACTGGAAGCAGGCGGTGGCCACGGTCTTCCTGGGCAACGCCATCGTGCTGGCGCCCATGTTGCTGAACTCCCACCCCGGCACGCGCTACGGCATTCCCTTCCCCGTGCTGGCGCGGGCGTCGTTCGGCGTCCTGGGCGCTAACATCCCGGCCTTGCTGCGCGCGATCGTGGCCTGCGGCTGGTTCGGCATCCAGACCTGGATCGGCGGCGAGGCCATCAACACTCTGCTGGCGACGCTGTGGCCCGCCTGGAAGGAGTTCCCTCTCAACGTCGGCCTGTGCTTCTTCGCATTCTGGCTGATCAACCTGGCGGTGATCGTGAAGGGGATCGAGTCCGTCCGCCGCCTGCAGGGGATCAGTGCTCCTATCCTGCTGGGCGTGGGACTGTTGCTGCTCGCGTGGGCTTACCGCAAGGCCGGCGGGTTCGGGCCGATGCTCTCCGCCCCATCGCAGTTCGCCACCACCGCTGACTTCCTGAGGTTCCTTATCCCGGCGCTGAACGGGACCGTCGGCTTCTGGGCGACGCTCTCGCTGAACGTCCCCGACTTCACCCGCTTCGCCGCTGGGCAGCGGCAGCAGGCGCTGGGTCAGGCGATGGCGCTGCCGGCGACGATGACGCTTTACTCCTTCGTGGGCGTGGCGGTCACCTCGGCGACCGTGGTCATCTACGGCAGCGCGATCTGGGACCCGGTGCAGTTGCTCAGCCGCTTCGAATCGCCTGTGGCGGTGGTCCTCTCGCTGATCGCCATTCTGCTGGCCACCCTGAACGTGAACATCGGCGCCAACGTGGTCTCGCCGGCCAACGATTTCGCCAACCTCTGGCCCAAGCGCATCAGTTTCCGCACCGGCGGCATCATCACCTGCTTCCTCGGCGTGGCCATGATGCCGTGGAAGCTGCTCGCCGATCACCGGACCTTCATCTTCGGCTGGCTGGGCGGTTATGCCGCCGTGCTCGGCCCGGTGGCCGGGATCATGATCTGCGAGTACTTCGTCCTTCGCCGGCGCCAGCTCGCGGTGGAGGACCTCTACCTGCGCGATGGCCTGTATGAATACCGCCGGGGCGTGAACTGGCGCGCGGTCGGCAGCCTTTGCGCCGGAGCCGCGATCGCGCTCGTCGGCCTGGTTGTCCCCGCTCTCCGGTTCTTGTACGACTACTCCTGGTTCGTCGGCTTTGTGGTGGCGTTCACCACCTACTATGTCCTGGCGCAGGGGCGTTCGGCGGTGCTAGCCCCAGCGGAGGGCTGAGGGCAACAGTGAGGAGGGTGCCATGCAATTTGGATTCACTTTGAAGCCGGACATGACCGTCGAGCGCATGGTCGCGCTCACCCGCCAGGCCGAGGCCGCTGGCTTTGAATACGGCTGGATCTTCGACTCGCATGTCCTCTGGATGGATCCTTACCCACTGCTCACCCTCATGGCCCTGAACACCCAGCGCATGCGCCTGGGCACCTGCGTCACCAACCCCCTGGTCCGCGACCTCACGGTCACCGCCAGCCTGCTTTCCACTCTGGACATCATCTCCGGACGCCGCATGGTCCTGGGCATCGGGCGCGGCGACAGCTCTCGCCGCGTCCTCGGCAAGCAGCCGACCACGGTCGGCCACCTGGAACAGGCCGCACAGACGATCCGGGCCCTTACCGCGGGCGAAACCATCGAGCACGATGGCCATCCCGCGCGCCTGCCGTGGGCGCCGGGTCCGGTGCCGGTGTGGGTCGCCGGCTACGGTCCCAAGGTCCTGGACATGGCCGGGCGCATCGCCGACGGCGTCATCCTTCAGTTCGCCGACCCCGACCTCATCGCCTGGTGCCTGGACCTGGTGCGCCAGGGCGCGCGCAGCGCCGGACGAGATCCCTCCTCCATCCAGGTGATGGCGGCGGCGCCGGTCTGGGTCTCCTCCGACCTGGCGGTCGCCCGCGAGCGCGTGCGCTGGTTCCCCGCCCTGGTCTCCAACCACGTCATCGACATGCTCTCCCGCTACCCCGACAACTCCTTGCCCGCCGCGCTCACCGCCTACGTCCGCAACCGCGGCGGCTACGATTACCAGCACCACTGCGAGGTCGGCAGCGACAACGCCGGTTTCGTCACCGACGACGTGGTGGACCGCTTCTGCGTGCTGGGCGACATCGAGGCGCACGTCGGCAAGCTGGAGCAGCTCGCCTCCCTGGGGGTCACCCAGTTCAACCTCTATCTCATGTGCGGCGAAGAGGAGGAGACATTGGAGGTCTACCGGCGTAGCATCGTGCCGCGGTTCGCCGCGCGCGCCGCCGCCCGGACCTGACCTTCGAGGAACTCATGGCCTTCGATACCATCATCACCAACGGCGTCGTCGTCACCGCCACCGACACCTTTCAATCCGACATCGGCATCTCCGGATCGAAGGTTGTCGCCATCGCTCGCGAACTGCCGCGCGACAATGCCGCCAAGGTGATAGACGCTGCCGGCCGCTACCTCTTGCCCGGCGGCATCGACGTGCACACCCACCTCGACATGCCCTTCGGCGGCACCACCAGCGCCGACGACTTCGAGACCGGCACCCGCGCCGCCGCTTTTGGCGGTACCACCACCCTCATCGACTTCGCCATCCAATACAAGGGGCAGTCGCTGCGCACCGCCTTCGACGCCTGGATGGCTAAGGCGGCTTCGAAGGCCACCATCGACTACGCCTTCCACTGCATCATCACCGACCTGCCCGACGCCCGCCTGGAGGAGATGAGCGCGCTCATGCGCGAGGGCGTCACCAGCTTCAAGCTGTTTATGGCCTACCCGGGCGTGTTCATGCTCGACGACGCCACCATCTTCAAGGCGCTGCGCGCCACCAGCCGGACCGGCGGGCTCATCTGCATGCACGCCGAGAACGGCAGCGCCATCGACGTCATCGTGCAGCAGGCCCTGGCCGAGGGGAAGACCGCGCCCAAGTACCATGCGCTCACCCGTCCGACGACGGCTGAGGCCGAGGCCACCGCCCGCGCCATCGCCCTGGCGGAGATGGCGGGCGCGCCCATCTACATCGTCCACCTCAGTTGTAACGATGCCCTGGAAAAAGTGCGCGAGGCCCGCGACCGCGGACTGCCGGTCTACGCCGAGACTTGTCCTCAGTACCTTTATCTTTCCATCGAGAACTTCGATGCCCCTGGCTTCGAGGGCGCCAAGTACGTCTTCACTCCTCCTCTGCGCGAGAAGTGGCACCAGGAGAAGCTGTGGAACGGCCTGAAGAGGGATCACCTGTCGGTGGTCTCGACCGATCATTGCCCCTTCTGCTTCAAGGAGCAGAAGGAACTGGGTAAGGACGACTTTACCAAGATCCCCAACGGCGGGCCGGGGATCGAACACCGCATGAGCCTGGTGTTCTCCGGGGGCGTTGCCTCTGGCCGCTTCAGCGTCAACCGCTTCGTGGAGTTGACCTCCACCACCCCGGCCAAGCTCTTCGGCCTCTACCCGCGCAAGGGGAC
>CAYTPH010000260.1:0-4102 GCA_964439635.1 uncultured Terriglobales bacterium | reverse complement strand
GCCGACTCCCTGTTGCGTGTTTTCGGCACGGCTGAAGCCGTGCCCTCCCCCGCGAGTCGCCAGGCGAGTGGTCCGCATAACCGCAGGGATGGCGGTGTCCCCGCCGCAGATAAGGATTGACGTTCGTCCCACCCTCCTGTAGTCTCCCGCCACTTTCCCATCTGTCCGATCACATTCAGCCGTTCCCAACAAGGAGGGTGTCAATGTCGCACCGCAGGGTGTTTGCTGTCGGGGCTGTGCTGGCGATGCTGGTGGCTGCCGCGGGCAGCGCCGTCGCCCAGGCTTCCGGCAATCTGGTGGAGATTTCCGTCAACGTTCCCAAGCCGGGGATGAGCCAGCAGTACGAGGCCGGGCGCAAGAAGCACATGGCCTGGCACAGATCGCAGAAGGACCCGTGGGCCTACCACGTGTGGCAGATCGCCTCGGGGCCGGACGCGGGCAACTACATCGTGGGCACCTTCGGCCACAACTGGAAGGACCTGGACGGCCGCGGGAAGATGAACGAAGGCGATGACGCCGATTTCGGCGTCAACCTGGCGCCCCACGTGGCCAAGACGGTGCAGGAGTACTGGGTGCTGCGCCCCGACCTGAGCCTGAACCCGGCGGCGGAGGGCGACGCCCCCATGATCACCGTCGCCAACTACCTGCTGCACGCCGACCAGGTGGGCGCCTTCACCGATGGCATCAAGAAGGTGAACGAAGCGCTGAAGACGGCGAATTACTCCGGGCCGCGCGGCCGCTGGTACCAGCTGGTGAACGGCGGCGAGGGCCCGGCGTTCGCGCTGGTGACCCCGCGGCAGAACTGGGGGGAGATGCAGCCCCCCGACAAGACGCTGGACGCGGCGGTGGCGGAAGGCGGCGGCGAGGCCGGCACGGCCGCGCTGCAGTCGCTGCGCAAGGCCATCAAGTCGGTGCGCAGCAGCATCCTGCGGCACCGGCCGGACCTGAGCTACATCCCCGCTCCGTAGGAAGGGGCTTGGCCGCGGCCCCGGCGCGCATAGGCGTTCCGGGGCTGCGCTGTCCCTGGCCACGGCCGCCGGCCTTTACTCCTTGTCTTCCCCCGGCTGCGCCCGGCCGGAAGCGCGGTACGATGTCAGCCGATGAAGCTGACCGCCCTGCTGGTGTGCCGCGACCCGGAGACCACGCGCGCCATGCGCCGCATCCTCGACGAGCTGGGGATCGCGGCCGAGGTGCACGACTCCGCCGACGAAGGGCGCACGCTGCTGAAGCGCACCAAGTACGACGCCGTGGTGGTGGACACCGACGACCTGCGCGGCGGTCCCGACCTGCTGGCGTCGGTGCGGGGCACGCCCTCCAACCGCCGCGCCATCGTGCTGGCGGTGGTGAGCGGGCGCACCAGCATGAGCGCCGCCTTCCTGATGGGTGCCGACTTCGTCCTCAACAAGCCCATCTCCCCGGAGCGCACCAAGCGCAACCTGGAGGTGGCGCGGGCGTTCATGATCGCGGAGCGGCGGCGCTATCAGCGGCACCCGGTGGGGGACGCGCAGGCGTCGCTGGATTACGGCTTCGGCGGGCGGGTGGAGGCCGCGGCGCTGGACGTCAGCGAAGGCGGCATGAAGATCCGCGCCAGCCGGCCGGTGCAACCCAACTGGATCATCCACGTCCACCTGCGATTGCCCGGCCTGGAGCCGGTGGATGTGAAGGCGGAGGTCACCTGGGCGGACCAGGCCGGCAATGCCGGGGTGCGCTTCCTCAACCTGCCCCGCGCCTTCCACGCGCGCTACCGGCAATGGCTGGATGGGCAGGGCCCGGCCGAGCCGCAGGTCGCGGGCCGTAAACAGGAACAATGAGCGGCCTTGGCCGCGCGGAGGGACGGTAGCCCCTCAGCGCGGGGTCTCGCCGCGGGCCAGACGCGTTCTACTGGGCGACTGCCTGCTGTGCCTCCCGCAGGCTGCGGACCCCGTAGTCGTAGCCCTTGTCGAAGGCCTTGCCGTTCAGTTCGCGGAAGGCGGGAGGGACGGAGTCGGCCACGGCATCACGCAGCGCGGCCGGGTCCAGCAGGTCGGTGACGGCGGCGAAGAAGCCCACCATCACGATGTTCTGTACCATGCGCTTGCCCAGCTCCTCCGCCAGGCGGGTGGCGGGCACGCCGAAGACCTTGGTTCCCGGCTTCACCGTACCGGTACGCACCAGATCCTGCTCGACGATGAGGATGCCGCTGTCTTTCAGCTCGGGCGAGAACTTGGTGTAGGCCTCCTGCGACATCACCACCAGGATGTCGGGCTGGGTGACGTAGGGATAGAGCACCGGCTCCTTGTCGATGATGACCTGGGCGGAGCAAGCGCCGCCGCGGGCCTCGGGGCCGAAGCTCTGGGTCATGGTGGCGTAGCCGCCCTGGTTGATGGACGCCGCCTTGCCGATCACCATGGCCGACAGGATGACGCCCTGCCCGCCGAAGCCCGCGATCCGGATCTCTGTCAGCCGCATACCGCCGCCTCCGCTCTTTGCTCTTCCACCGCGTACCAGTCCACGTAGTGCGAGCCCAGCCGTTCCTGCAGATGGTGCCGCATCAGCTCGATGTAGTCGGGCCGCTCCTTGTCCACGAACTTGCCGACCACGATCTCGCCGCTCTTGGACAGCGCCACTTCGCTGGTGGGGGCGCCGTTCCGCACCTTGCTCTTCTCCTTGTAGTACTTCATGGTGTCCAGGGCCTCGCCCATCTTGTTGCGCCGCTGGTAGAGCGTGGGGCAGGGCGAGAGCACCTCGATGAAGCCGAAGCCCTTTTTGGCGAACATCTCCTGCATGGAGCGGGTGAGCTGCTTGACGTGGAAGGCGGTCCAGCGGGCCACGTAGACCGCGCCCGCCGCCTCCACCAGCGCCGGCAGGTTGAAGGCCGGGTCGAAGGTGCCGTAGGGAGCGGTGGAGGTGACCACGTCGCCGGGTGTGGTGGGCGCGGTCTGCCCCCCGGTCATGGCGTAGATCAGGTTGTTGACGCAGATGACCTTCAGGTCCACGTTGCGCCGCGCGGCGTGGATGAGGTGGTTGCCGCCGATGGCGAACAGGTCGCCGTCGCCGGAGTACACCACCACGTTCAGCCGCGGATTGGCCAGCTTCATGCCGGTGGCGAAGGGGATGGCGCGGCCGTGCGTGGTGTGGAAGGAATCCAGCTTCACGTAGCCGGCCACGCGCCCGGTACAGCCGATGCCCGACACCAGCGCCAGGTGCTTCAGGTCCACCTTGGAGTCGATCAGCGCCCGGGTAAAGCAATTGACGGTGGTGCCGATGCCGCAGCCCGGACACCAGATGTGCGGCATCCGGTCCATGCGCAGGAAGGGCTCGACCGGGTTGATGGGGACGTCGACCGCCGTGCTCATCGTAGCGCCTCCTCGATGGTCTTCAGGATGTCTTCGGGACGGTGCACGCCGCCGCCGGCGTGGGGCACATGGAAAGTGCGGGCGTGGCCGGCGGCCACGCGCTCCACCTCGCGCGACATCTGCCCCAGGTTGAGCTCGGGGACGACGAACGCCTTCACCGTCTTGGCGATCTCGCGCAGCTTGTGGTCGGGGAACGGCCAGGCGGTGATGAGCCGGAACTTGCCCACCTTCAGCCCCTTCTTGCGCGCCAGGTCGATGGCCCGCTGCGCCACCCGGGAGGTGATGCCGTAACTGATCACCACCACGTCAGCGCCTTCCAGTCCATCGGCCTCGAACCGGGTGATGCGGTCCTCGGCGGTGGTGATCTTCTCCTTCAGCCGCCTCACCAGCTTGTCCTGTGCCTTGGGGGTCATGGCGGGATAGCCGCGCTCGTCGTGGGTGAGGCCGGTGACGTGGAACTGGTAGCCCTCGCCGGCGTGCGCCATCTCCGGCACCAGGTCGCCGTTGGACTTGTAGGGCAGGAACTCCTCGACGGGCTTCCTGGTCTGCCGCCGCGGGTACACCTGGATCTGGCTGGCGTTGGGGATGACCACCTTCTCGGTCATGTGGCCGACGCACTCGTCCATCATCACCATGACCGGGACGCGGAACTCCTCGGCCAGGCTAAAGGCGGTGATGGTCAGGTCGAAGCACTCCTGCGGGGAGTTGGGGCAGAGCGCGATGATGGCGTAGTCGCCGTGCGAGCCCCAGCGCGCCTGCATCATGTC
>CAYTPH010000259.1:1134-4129 GCA_964439635.1 uncultured Terriglobales bacterium | reverse complement strand
GGCCAGCGCCGCGGCGCTGCGCGGGCCGATGCCCTTCACGTACTGGACCGCCGTCGAGAGTTCGAGCATCCGACCCCAGTTTCCAGTTTCAAGTTTCAAGTTGCAAGTGCAAGATGGGTAGAGACGTTGCTTGCAACGTCTCGCGAGGGGAGACGTAGCAAGCTGCGTCTCTACACTCGCGGACACATCTGAATCAAAAGCGCCATGGAACGATCGGGAGAGCGCCTCCACTTTCGCCGGAACTTCCTGAAGTCGCTGGCGGCGGTGCTGTTGGGCAACCTGGCGTACTTCTCCCTGCTGCCCTACCTGCCGGAGAGCGCCCGCCACCAGCCCTTCCGGCTCGACCTGGGCCTGCTGGTGGATGCCTGGTTCTGCCTGGTGTTCTACGGCCTGGTGGACCTGGCGGCGCGGGCCTGGGGCAAGAAAAGGCGAGGTTGAGGAGCTACTCTCCTGTAGAATCCCTTTCCGCCCTCGTCCATGCAGAAGATCACGATCCTTCTGGAAGCCAGCCAGGCCATCCTCTCGACCTTCGACCTGGATGAAGTGCTCCGCCACATCCTCACCATCATGCGCGACCACTTCCAGCTGCAGAACGCCGCGGTGCTGCTGCTGGACGAGCAGTCGCAGGAGCTCTATCCCATCAGCCAGCGCGGGTGGGACCCGGGGACGGAGACCCGCCGCCTGCCGCTGGGGATAGGGCTGACCGGCACCGCCGCCGCCACCCGCGAGGCGGTGTACGCCGCCGACGTGACCAAGGACCCGCGCTACGTGTGCTCCGTCTCCAGCACCCGCTCGGAGCTCGCCATCCCGCTGACGGTGGGCGGCAAGGTGGTGGGTGTGCTCGATTGCCAGAGCGACAAGGAGGACTTCCTGTCGCCCGAGACCATCGACCTGCTGAAGGTGTTTTCCACCCAGGCGTCCATCGCCATCCAGAACGCGCGCCTGCGCCAGTCGGAGCAGCGGCGGACGGCGCAGATGGAGGCCATCAACGCCATCTCCCGCCAGGCCACGGGCGTGCTCGACCGGGAGGACCTGCTGCAGAAGGTGTGCTCGCTGATCCTGCAATCCTTCCCCGTGGACCAGGTATCGGTGTTGCTGCTGGAGGAGGGCAAGCTGGTGATGGCGGCCTGCCAGGGCCGGCTGACCGCCCTGAGCCCGGTGGGGTCCGAGCTGCCGCCGCTGGCCGGCCTGCCCGGGCAGGCGCTGGCCGCCGGCACGGCCGTGGTGGCCAACGAGGTCGCGACCACTCCCGGCTACATCGCCCTGCTGAAGGAAGCCCGCTCCGAGATCTGCGTGCCCATGCTCTCCCTGGGCAACAAGATCGGCGTCCTGGTGCTGGACAATGCCTCCGCCAACGCCTTCGACCGGGAGGATGTGGCTGCACTGGAGGCCGTGGCCGACATCTTCGCCAGCGCCATCCAGAACGTGCACTACGTCGACCAGGTGAAGCAGCTCGCCTACCTCGACGGCCTGACCGGGGTCTTCAACCGCCGCCACTTCGAGCTGCGCATCACCGAGGAGATCGAGCGCGCCTCCCGCTACTCCCACGAGCTGTCGGTGGTGATGGTGGACATCGACCACTTCAAGCGCATCAACGATGAGTTCGGACATCTGCTGGGCGACGAGGTGCTACGCCAGATCGGGCGCATGTTCTCCACCCAGCTGCGCAAGCCGGACGTGCTTTGCCGTTACGGCGGCGAGGAGTTCGCCCTGCTGCTGCCGGAAGCCACCTCCGAGCGCGCCACTTCGGTGGCGGAGAAGCTGCGCCACACCATCGAGCGCTACCCGTTCCCCGGCGTCCCCCGCCCGGTGACGCTCAGCGCGGGCATCGCCTCGTTCCCCGGGCACGGGACCACTCGCGACCAACTGGTCCAGGCGGCGGACGCCGCCCTCTACGCCGCCAAGCAGGCCGGACGCAACCGGGTGCTGGTCGGCGGCAGGCGCCCGCCCTCCTGAGGATCACAAAGCCGTTGCCATCAGCCACGACACAGGCCAGAATACGGATTCGACGCGATGGACGAGAGGTCCTGAATTGGCAGAAGCGGTTGCTACCAGCAAGAAGATGACCGGCCGGGTGGCCCTGGTGAATCTGGGCGCGGCCGGCAACGTGCTGCGGGACTGTTTCCGCCAGTTCAGCATCGAGACCGTGGCCATCGAAGGCGACCCCATCGAGCGCCTGCAACGCGAGAAATTCGACGCCGTCGCCCTGCGCCTGGACGAGAGCAATGCCGAGGACGTGCTCAAGAGCCTGCGCGATTCCCGCTCCAACTCGCGGGCGGTGGTGTACGGCATCGCCTCCGGGACCCAGCAGGCGCTGAAGTTCTCGCGCTATTGCGTGAATGCCGTGCTGGACGAGCCGGTGGAGCGCCAGGGGGCGCTGCGCGTCGTCCGCGCCACTCACCTGCTGGTGGTCCACGAGTTCCGCCGCTACGTCCGCGTACCCATCGTCACCGAGGTCCGCATCAAGGCGGACGGCTCGGAGGTCCGCGCCACCACCATCGAGGTCAGCGGCGGCGGTCTGTCGCTGAGTACCTGGAGCAAGCTCGACCTGGGCCAGCTCGTCGAGGTGCAGTTCACCCTGCCCGGCGTGCGCCAGCTGGCGCTGCGCGCCAACATCTGCTGGGTCAAGGCGGCCGACGGCCAGGTGGGTGTCCGCTTCGAGGCCAGCGATGAGGCCCGCGTCCACGTCCGCAAGTGGATCGACGACTTCATCGAGCAGAACTGATTCCCGCTCCTGCGCTGCTTGCCGGGCTCTTAGCCCTTCAGCAGCTTCTCCATCGCCGCCTCGTCGATCACTGCCACCCCCAGCTCACGCGCCTTATCCAGCTTGGAACCGGCGTCGGCGCCGGCCACCACGTAGTCCGTCTTCTTGGAGACCGAGCCGGAGACGCGCCCGCCGGCGGTCTCGATCATGCGCTTGGCTTCCTCGCGGCTGTAGTGCGGCAGGGTGCCGGTGAGCACCAAGGTCTTGCCCGCCAGCTGCGTCCCGCGCTCC
>CAYTPH010000259.1:0-1124 GCA_964439635.1 uncultured Terriglobales bacterium | reverse complement strand
ACGACGGCTGGTCGGGGCTGAACGTGCCCACTTGCTTGGTCTCGGGAGTCTTGCCGTCCTTGGTTGCAGGCGGGGCTTCCTCCTTCTTCTTGCCCTTGAACTGCAGCCCGGCGGCGCGCAACCGCTCCACCAGCTCGCGGTTCTTCTTCTCCTCGAAGAAGGCGCGGATGCTGGCAGCGATGCGCGGCCCGACTTCGTTCACCTCCAGCAGTTCCTCTTCCATTGCGCTCATCAGCGCGTCCATGGAGCCGAAGTGCTCGGCCAGGAACTCGGCGGTGCGCTCGCCCACGAAGCGGATGCCCATCCCGTAGATCACGCGCTCCAGCGGCAGCTTCTTCGAGGCCTCGATCTCGTCGAGCACGTTCTGCGCCGATTTCTCGCCCATGCGCTCCAGGGTGAGCAGTCTTTCCGTGGTCAGGCTGTAGATGTCGGCGACGTTCTTCACCAGGCCGCGGTCGGCGAGCTGGTTCACCAGCGCGTCGCCCATGCCCTCGATGTTCATCACCGAGCGCGCCGACCAGTGCAGGATGCTCTCGCGCAGCTTGGCCGGGCAGTTGACGTTGACGCAGTAGTGGTTGGCCTCGCCCTCGTCGCGCACCACGCGGCCGCCGCACTCCGGGCAGCGGTCGGGAAGCTGGAACTTCTTGCGGCCGCGGGGATGCTGCTTGTCCTCGACGATGCCGACAACTTTGGGGATGACGTCGCCGCCGCGCTCCACCGTCACCCAGTCGCCGATCAGCACGCCCAGCCGCTCGATCTCGTCCTGGTTGTGCAGGGTGGCGCGGCTGACGGTGGTGCCGCCGATGGAGACCGGCTTCAGCGCCGCCACCGGCGTCAGCTTGCCGGTGCGGCCCACCTGCACCAGGATGTCCTCGATCTGCGTCACCCCGGAGCGCGCCGCGTACTTGTAGGCCACCGCCCAGCGCGGCGCCTTGCCGGTGAAGCCCAGCTCCTCCCACAGGCGGACGTCGTCCACCTTCACCACCACGCCGTCGATCTCGTAGGGCAGCGACTCGCGCTTGTCCTCCCAGCCGCGGGCAAAGGCCAGCACCTCTTCCACGTTCCTGCAGCGCTTCCTGGTCCGGTTCTCCTTGAAGCCCGCGGTCTGTAACGCTTCCAGCGCA
>CAYTPH010000258.1:0-4172 GCA_964439635.1 uncultured Terriglobales bacterium | reverse complement strand
CGGCTTGCTGTCGGGGGGCGAGGAAGAGGGCAAGGGCAATGAGCTGACGCGGGCGGCGTACACGCTGCTCAAGCAGCTGCCACTGAATTTCGTGGGGAACGTGGAAGGCCGGGACCTGTACAACGGCAAGCTGGAGGTGATCGTCTGCGACGGCTTCGTGGGGAACGTGGCGCTGAAGATCAGCGAGGGCATGGTCGAGACCGTGCGCTACCTGCTGAAGGAGACGCTCACCTCCACCATCAGCTCGCAGCTGGGGTTCCTGCTGTCGCGGCGCGCCTTCCGCGACTTCAAGAAGCGGCTGGACTATTCGGAGTACGGCGGGGCGCCGCTGCTGGGCATCAAGGGCGTGTGCATCGTGGGCCACGGATCGTCGAACGCTAACGCCATCAAGAACGCGCTGCGGGTGGCGGCCGAGTTCGCCAACACCGGCATCAACGAGAGCATCGAGCGCGAGCTGGCGGCCATCGCCGGCAAGGCCGACCCCGCGGTAACGACTTAACCACAGAGGACACAGAGGAACACTGAGGTTTTGTAAGCCCTCCGTGTTCCTCTGTGCCCTCTGTGGTTAGAATCCTTCGGCCGCAATCGAAAGGAACACTATGTCAGTCGCATTCATCTTTCCCGGACAAGGCTCACAGGCGGTCGGCATGGGCAAGGAGCTGGCGGCGATGTACCCGGTCGCGCGGCAGACCTTCGAGGAGGCCGACGAGGCGCTCGGCTACAAGCTCTCTGACCTCTGTTTCGAAGGCCCGGAAGAGCGGCTGAAGATGACCGAGGTGACGCAGCCGGCCATCCTGACCACGTCGGTGGCGGCCTGGCGGGTGCTGGAGTCGAAGGGGCTGCGGCCGCAGTTCGTCGCCGGGCACAGCCTGGGCGAATACTCGGCGCACGTGGCCGCCGAAACGCTCAAGTTCGCGGACGCCGTCCGCACCGTCCGCAACCGCGGCCAGTACATGCAGGCAGCGGTGCCGGCAGGCGAGGGCGCCATGGCCGCCGTGCTGGCGCTACCGCTGGAGGAATTGAAGAAGGTCTGTGACGAAGCGGCGCAGGGGCAGGTCTGTTCTCCGGCCAACATCAACTCGCCCGACCAGGTGGTCCTCTCTGGCAGCAAGGCGGCGGTGGAGCGCGCCGCGGAGCTGGCCAAGCAGCGTGGCGCCAAGCGCGCGGTGATGCTACCGGTGAGCGCCCCCTTCCACTGCGCGCTGATGCAGCCGGCGCAGGACCGCCTGGCCGCCGACCTGCGCACCCTAACGTTCCATGCGATGCAGGCGCCGCTGGTCACCAACGTTGACGCCGAGCTCATCCAGGAGGCGGAGCGGGCGCGCGAAGCCCTCGTCCGGCAGGTGACCGGAGCGGTGCAGTGGGAGCGCTCCATGCGGTTGCTGATCGAGAGGGGCGTAAAGACCTTCGTGGAGGCCGGGCCGGGCAAGGTGTTGTGCGGCCTGATGCGTCAGATCGACCGCGGCCCCACCTGCCTGAACGTGGAAGACGAGGCCTCGCTGCAGAAGACCCTTAACGCGCTCGGGGAGCACAAGAGGGGAGCGCTCTAGTAGGGCGAGAAGGTCAGGCTCTTGTCCTTCTTCTCCACCCAGAGGCGCGCCTCCTCGGCGCGGCCGTTCAGGCGCACCACCACCACCACTCCCGAGCCGCCCTTGGGCGGGCGAGCCGAACCCACGATGTGGTGTTTCGAGATCTTGCCCCACTCCCCGCTCGGTCCCCAATCCAGCTGGAACTGTCCGAAGGTGTACTGGCTGTACTTTGCCGGGTGCTGCTTCCAGTCGGGGTCGGCCATCCAGATGGCGTAGGCGCTCTCCAGGTCGTTGTGCTCGATGGCGGTGAAGAAGCGGTCGACCACGCGCTCGTAGGGCCAGTTGCGCAGCAGGAACGCCAGCGCAGCGACGATCAGGATGGCGACCACGAGGCCGCCCAGGATCAGGTTCCGCCGGCGGTCTCGCCGGGGGTCGTACGGCGGCGCCTGGAAGAGGGTGCTGCCCATGGAGGCTATTGTACGCAAAGGCCGGAAGGCGGCGCTCGTGTGCCACTTTGGGCATTGTGGCGCACTTTCTCCCCTCGGCCACTCCTTGAGCGATAACTCACGGTAGTGGGGCAAAACGACCAGAGTTCCCCGCCTGGAGCCACCCATGCGCCCGTGTGGCCTCTCCTAACCGACTGATTCTAATGTGGATTTACCCCAAGACTTGGCGGCTTGGCATGGTTCCCAAAATGCACCACTGGGGTTAGCCGGTGCGCAAGGTTGCACTACGCCCCAGGGACGCGGCCGGCAAAGGTGGCCTCATATGCGTTTAGGCATGGAAAAGAAGCACGGGCACCTGCCGAACGGGAGCATCAAGATCGGGGCGGTGGCCCGGCAATTCGGCATCTCCGTGGACCTTCTGCGGCTGTACGAACGGGAAGGGCTGGTGATTCCGCTGAAGTCGAGCCGGGGGACCCGGTACTACACCGAGCACGATTTCCCTTGGATCGGCACCGTCCTGAAGCTGGTGCGGGAGGCGCGGCTGAACTTTGCCGGCATCCGCCACCTGCTGGCCCTAGTGCCCTGCTGGGAGATCCGCCACTGCGGCTTCGAGAGCAAACGCAATTGCCCGGTGATCAACGACGCCTCCCGGCCGTGCTGGTCCAACCGCGCGGCCTGCCCCGTGGTCTGCTCCCAGGACTGCTACTTCTGCCCGGTGTACCGCGCCGCGCCCAGCAGCGAGAACCTGAAAGCCCTGCTGGCCCGGAACGGCAACCATGTGGCCGCCAGCCAGGCGGCAGCGTCGGCGAACTAGCGGCGTCGGCAGGCCCTGCTGACAAACGTCAGCACATAGCTGGGCCTCTTCCCGCCATCCTGCAGAGGGACATGGAATGACCATCGCAAAGGTCGCTCTTTGCGCCCTTTGCGTTGCTCTTCCCCTGTCCCTTCCCTACTCTCGCGTGTAGCGGTTCTTCTTCTTGTCGGTGTGGCGCTCCAGGGCGAGTTGGATGAGGCGGTCGATGAGCTCAGGGTATTCGATGCCCGAGGCCTTCCACAGCTTGGGATACATGCTGATGGCGGTGAAGCCGGGCATGGTGTTGATCTCGTTCACGTAGACGCGGTGGTTGCGCGGGTCCATGAGGAGGTCCACGCGCGCCAGCCCGGAGCAATCCACCGCCTGGAAGGCGCCGATGGCCATCTCCTGCACCTGCTTCTGCAGTTTCTTCGATAGCTTCGCCGGGATGAGCAGCTCCGAGCCCTCGCTCAGATACTTGGCTTCGTAGTCATAGAATTCTTTGCCCGGAACGACCTCGCCGGGCACGGAGGCCAGCGGGCGGTCGTTGCCCAGCACCGAGCACTCGATCTCGCGGGCTTTGGCCCTCTTGCCGCCGCAACCCTCCTCGACCACGATCTTGCGGTCGTAGCGCGCGGCCTCGTCCATGGCGGCGGGCAGTTCTTTGGCGTCGTGCACTTTGGAGATCCCCACCGACGAGCCCAGGTTCGCGGGCTTCACGAAGACGGGGTACTTCAGCTTCTTCTCGATCTCGCGGCGGACCTTCTTGGGGCCGGCCTCCCAGTCGCTGCGCAGCACGGTGACGTGCTTTACGATGGGCAGGCCGGCATCGCGGAAGAGGCGCTTCATGACGTCCTTATCCATGCCGGCGGCCGAGCCTAGCACGCCCGCGCCGACGTAAGCGATGTCGGCCAGCTCAAGCAGGCCCTGGATGGTGCCATCCTCGCCAAAGGTGCCGTGCAGCACGGGGAAGATGACGTCCACGTCGATGGCCTGGTGCGCCGGGTGGGCGGCGCTCTCGAAGGGGATCAAGGAGTGCGACTGCTCGCCGGGCACCGGCGGCACGATCACCGCCTCGCCCTTGGCCAGCACGGCAGCAGAGGCGGTTGCCTCCGGGTCGCCGGCGCGCAGGTGCTTGTCTGATTCCTTGCCGCGCAGCAGGCGCTCGGCGTGGCCGGCGGTCACCCAGCGGCCTTCCTTGGTGATGCCGATGGGAACGACCTCGTACTTGGTCTTGTCGATGGCGTCGAGGACGCTGGCGGCGGAGAGCAGCGAGACCTCGTGCTCGCCGCTGCGCCCGCCGAAGAGGATGCCGATACGGAGCTTTTTCATGTGGGCAGTGGTCAGTGGCCAGTGGTCAGTTTCGACGAGCGGAGCAAAAGGGTCAATGGTTCGGGTGGTGCA
>CAYTPH010000257.1:0-4186 GCA_964439635.1 uncultured Terriglobales bacterium | reverse complement strand
ACCGCTACGCCTACGTGCTGCTGCCGCTGGTGGGCGAGCCCACGCTCATCTTCCCCCGCGAGGCCCGCTGGATCGGCGACAAGAAGGCGCCCTGGGTGCGCGACCAAGTGTGGCCCGACCTGCCCGGACAGTGGATCGTAGATCGCGCGCGCGAGAAGGGTTGGAAGCGCCTGGCTGTTTACGGCATGGACCACGTGCTCGCTGTCCGCGACTACCGGGTGATGGCGCAGGGCCCGGCCGAACTCGTACCCTTCGACTTCCACTTCGACATGGCACGCGCCGTGAAGAGTGCCGAGGAGATGATCGAAGTCCGCGATTCGATGGACATCATCATCGAGGGCTTCTGGGCCTTGGTCGAAGCCTACGAGCCGGGGAAGACCGAGGCCGAGATCATGGCCCCGGCGGTGGAGCTGTTCTTCGCCCGCGGCGCCGGACCGCGCATGATGAACATCCTGCTTTCCGGCACCCACGGCGAAGCCGAAGCTGCCTTCAAGGTGCCAGCGCACCGACGCGTCGCTGCCGAAGATCTGCTGCTCTACTCGCTGGAGATCACCGGCAGCGAGGGCTACTGGACCGAGTTCTCCCGCGCGCTCATCAAGGGCGAGCCGAGCAAGCGGACACTGGAGATGAAGGCTGTCTATCCCGACGCCATCGAAGCCGCGCGCCGGCTGATGCGGGAAGGCGAGCGGGCCTCCACTGTCCACAAAGCCGTAGCCGACACTTTCGCCAAGGCGGGATTCGCCCTCGGCCACCTCTCCGGCCACGGTATCGGGCTCACCATGCTGGAGCACCCGGCCATCGGCGCCAAGAGCGAGGTCGTATTAAAGGAAGACATGATCTTTTCGCTGCATCCTCAAGTCGTAGACCAGGATGGACAGGTCTGCCTTTACACGCAGGACACCTTCCGCGTGGGCAAGAACGAGGGCGAGAACCTGGCGCCGGAGATCCCCTGGAAGTTCTTCGACGGCTCCGAGCGGCCGGCCAGGAAAGAAGTCGGAGCACGAACCTAGGAAGAAGAGGACTATGAAGATCTGCGTCGTGGGATGTGGCGCCGTGGGCAGCCTGTTCGCTGCTCACTTGGCGCGGCTGGAGGACGTGGAGGTCTACGCCTACGACGTCTTCCAGGCGCACGTGGACGCGATGAACCAGACCGGCCTGCGCCTCTCCGGCGCCGCCGACTTCACCGCCAAGCTCAAGGCCTCGTCCAACGCCGCCGACATCCCCCGCTGCGACTACGGCATCGTGGCCACCAAGTCCATCCACACCGCCGGGGCGATGCAGCAGACCGCCCGCATCTTCGACCAGGGCTCCGCCGTCTGCTCGGTGCAGAACGGCGCCGGCAACGAGGAGATCATCGCCCAGCACGTGAAATACGTGATCCGCGGTACCACGTTCCCGGCGGGCCATCTGATCGAGCCGGGACATGTCGGCTACGACATTAAGGGCGATACCTGGGTCGGTCCCTTCGAGCCGACCAACACTCCCATGCGCATGGTCGAGGAGCTGGGCGAAGCCATGAGCCGCTCCGGCATGAACACCGTCGTGCTGCCCGACGCCCGCGGCGCGCAGTGGACCAAGCTGATCTTCAACGCCTCCACCAACCCGGTCGGCGCGCTCA
Organism: uncultured Terriglobales bacterium; assembly: GCA_964439635.1. Taxonomy (GTDB): domain Bacteria; phylum Acidobacteriota; class Terriglobia; order Terriglobales; family Acidobacteriaceae; genus CAYTPH01. The sequence continues at coordinate 2,568 of CAYTPH010000257.1, read as the reverse complement.
CCCGGCTGCACCACGGCGCCGCCACCTTCTACGAGCCCACCGGCCAGCTCTTCGAAGCGTTGATCCAGGAAGGCGAAGCGGTGGCCAAGGCGCAGGGCATCACGCTGCACGGCGACCCGCGCGCGCTGGTCATGAAGGGTGCGAAGGCGCCGGGCAAGCACAAGGCCAGCATGCTGCAGGATGCGCTGGCCTCGCGCCAGACCGAGGTGGATTTCCTGAACGGCGCCATCGTGCAGTGGGGCGAGAAACTGGGCGTCCCTACGCCGCTGAACAAGGCCATGTGGGCCCTGATCAAGGGCCTGGAGCATTCATTCACCAATCCCTAGGAGCACGATCATGCCGGTCCCATTCCGTATCGGAGTCCTACAGCTCAGCATGGAGCCGCTCGACCAGACGGTCCGCATGGCCAAGGCCTGCGACCAGGCCGGCTTCGACATCTTCTGGCTTGCCGAAGCCTATCCCTGGTGGCGCAAGCACGGCATGGAGGCGCGCTCCTCCACCGCCATGACCGCGGTCATCGCCCGCGAGACCAAGCGCATCTCGATCGGCTGGGGCATCATCTCGCCTTACACCCGCCACCCGGTGCAGATCGCCATGGAAGCCCGCGTGCTGCAGGATGCCGCCGGACCCGGCCGCTTCATCCTCGGTCTGGGCGCCTCCAAGATCTTCATGAAAGAGATTGGCGAGGGCGAGAAGGGCAAGGAAGTGGGCCCGGCGGTCTTCATGCGCGAGAGCCTCGACATCGTCAAAGCGGTACTCGACGGCGGCGAGGTGAAGTACGAAGGCAAAGCCTTCCAGGCCTACGCGCCCCTGCTGAAGAAGGACGCGCACGTCGTCCGCGAGCGCATTCCCATGTATATCGCCGGCACCGGCCCGGTGCTGCAGAAGATGGCGGGCTCGCACCCCGCCTCCGACGGCCTGCTCACCGCCAGCATCACCACCCCGGCGTTCGTGCGCTACTCGCGCGACAACATGCTCGAAGGAGCCAAGAAGGCGGGCCGCGACCCCGATTCACTCGACCTCGGCTCGGTCATCGTCGGCAGCGTCGACCGCGACTCGCGCAAGGGCAAGGAAGGCGCGCGCGAGATGGCGGCTATGTACCTGGCCAACAAGGTGCAGAACATCAAGGGCTCCGCCGACGTGCTGCTGCAGAGCGCCAAGCTGACGTTCGAGGAGCTCCAGCCCATCGCCGACGCCATGGAGCGCGGCGGACGCAAGGCCGCCGCGGCGGCAGTCACCGACTCCATCCTCGACAAGGCCTGCGCCATCGCCGGCACTCCCGACGAGTGCATCCAGCGCATCGAGGAGTACCGCGCCGCCGGCTGCACCAACATCATGCTGGAGATCTGGGGCGACAACCGCGAGGAGCAGGCCCGGCTCTTCGGCGAGGCCGTCCTGCCGCATTTCCGGAAGTATGGAGTTGGGCAGGGAAGATAAAGCGTCCTCTGCGTTACTCTTCTTGCCCTGCGGAGCGGGCGGCCACGCTCGCCACGATCTCGCGGAACTCGTCGTCGGTCACCAGCGCGCGCTTCTCGATGCCGCGCTTCTTCACCGCCGCCAGCACCGCCATGCGCTGCTCCTGGGGGATCTCGATGCCCAGGTCGCGGCACTTCACGTCGATGCTGTCGATGCCGCTCTTCTTCCCCAGCACCAGCGACCGCGCCGCACCCACCAGTTCCGACGAGTACGGCTCGATGGCCTCGGGCATGTGGAACTGGCTGGCCACTGCGCCGCTTTCGCGCATGAACAGGGTCTCGCCGACAACCGGCTTCCACGGCTCCAGTTGGTAGCCGGAGAGTCGCCGCACGACCTCGGCGGTCTCGCGGTACTTCTCCAGCTTCAGCTCGGCCTCGATGCCGTACAGGCAGCGCAGCGCCAGCGCCACCTCGCCGATATCGGCGTTGCCGGCGCGCTCACCCATGCCGTTCACCGTGCCCTGGATCCAACTGGCGCCGGCGCGCACCGCGGCGACCGCGCATGCCGTGGCCATGCCGAAATCGTTGTGCCCGTGCCAGTGGATGGGCATCTTCGGCCCCACCCACTCGCGCACCTGGCTCACCAGGAACTCCACCGCCTCCGGCCCGCAGACGCCGATGGTGTCCACCACCACGATCTCGTCCGCGCCGGCGTCGATGGCCGCCAGGTACACCTGCTTCAGGTAATCGAGCGCCGCGCGCGTGCCGTCCACGGTGAAGAAGGCGACCTTGATGTTGTGCTGTTTCGCGTACTTGATAGCCGCGGTCAGGCGCTTGATGGCCTCCTCGCGGCTGATACCGTACGCCTTCAGCTTCAGGTCGCTGGTGGGGACCTCGATGACCGACGCCCGCGCCCCCAGGCGGATCAGCTCGTCGATATCGGCGCTGACCGCGCGGGCAAAGCCCCAGACCTCCGCCTTCAGCCCGGCGTTGGAGATCAGCCGGATGGCCTCGGCGTCGTCGGCGGAGACGCGCGGGAAACCAGCCTCGATGCGCGCCACGCCCAGCTCGTCGAGCTTGCGCGCGATCTCCAGCTTCTGCGGCGGCGTGAGCACCACGCCCACGGTCTGCTCGCCGTCACGCAGGGTGGTGT
>CAYTPH010000256.1:0-4232 GCA_964439635.1 uncultured Terriglobales bacterium | reverse complement strand
GCTCAATGACCAGCTCTTCCGCCTGAAGTTCCAGATGAAGATGGGGCAGACGGAGAGCCTGAAGAAGATCCGCGGCCTGCGCAAGGACATCGCCCGCATGAAGACCATCACGCGCGAGCGGCAACTGGCGGGCAGCAAGACGGAGAAGCGCTAATGGCACAGACGACCGAGACCGCAGCCTCGCGGCGCAACACCAAGATCGGCTACGTGACCTCCACCAAGATGGCCAAGACCATCGTGGTGGAGACCACCCGGCAGAAGGCGCATCCGCTCTACAAGCGCGTGATCTCGCGCTCCAAGAAGTTCTACGCGCACGACGAGAAGCAGACGGCGCGGGTGGGCGACGTGGTGCTGATCGAGGAGACCCGGCCGCTCTCCAAGCTGAAGCGCTGGCGCTTGAAGGACGTGATCCGGCGCGCGGCGCTGGTGCCGGGCGAGACCGCCGAGCAGGCCAGCTAGGGCCGCGCTAGGGACGAACGGAGAACCGATATGGCAGTCATGATGCGATCGATGATCGAGGTGGCCGACAACAGCGGCGCCCGCAAGCTGCAGATGATCCTGCCGCTGGGCGGCGGCACCGGCCTGGTGGCCGGCCTGGGCGACGTGGTCACGGCCAGCGTCAAGGAAGCGGCCCCCGATTCCGCCACCAAGAAGGGCACGGTGGTGAAAGCGGTGATCGTGCGCACCCGCAAGGAGCACCGCCGGCGCGACGGCACCTACATCCGCTTCGACCAGAACGCGGCCGTGCTCATCAACGAGGCGGGCGAGCCGGTCGGCACCCGCGTCTTCGGCCCGGTGGCCCGCGAGCTGCGCGAGAAGAAGTTCATGAAGATCGTGTCGCTGGCGCCGGAAGTGCTGTAAGGAAGAGATCTGGACATGCATACACGAGTGGATATCCGCAAGAACGACACGGTGAAGGTCATCACCGGGCGCGACAAGGGCAAGGAAGGGCGCGTGCTGCGCGTGTTCCCCGACGACCGCAAGGTGCTGGTGGAGCACGTGGCCATGGTGAAGAAGAACGTGCGTCCCAACCCGCAGCGCAACATCAAGGGCGGGATCGCCGAGCAGGAGAGCCGCATCTCGCTGTCGAACGTGATGCTGGTGTGTCCCAGCTGCGGCCCCAGCCGCGTGGGGCACGATCTCAAGGGCGACCGCCGCGTGCGCGTCTGCAAGAAGTGCGGCACGGCGCTCGACAAATAGTGTGGCCGCGGGTCTCCGACCCGCGGCGAGTGACGGCCCCACGAACCCGTGAGCACGGAAACCGTGGGAGGAAGTGAAGAAGGGAAATGGCGAAAGAGAAAGCGGACAAGAAGGGCAAGGGCGAAGCCAAGGCGACGGAGACCGAATCCGGGCGGCCCAAGGCGTCGAGCCGCGAGACCGCGCGCCTGCGCGACAAGTGGGCGAAGGAAGTGGCCCCGGCGCTGATGAAGGAGTTCGAGCTCAAGAACCCCATGGCGGTGCCGCGGCTGGAGAAGATCGTCATCAACATGGGCGTGGGCGAGGCCACGCAGAACGCCAAGATCCTGGACCCGGCGGTGCAGGAGCTGGGGCAGATCACCGGACAGAAGCCGGTGATCACCCGGGCCAAGAAGTCCATCGCCGCCTTCAAGGTGCGCGAGGGCATGCCCATCGGCGCCATGGTGACGCTGCGCGGCGACCGCATGTACGAGTTCTTCGACCGCCTGGTGAACGTGGCCCTGCCGCGCGTGCGCGACTTCCGCGGCGTGCCCACCAAGTCGTTCGACGGCCGCGGCAATTTCACCCTCGGCCTGCGCGACCAGTTGATCTTCCCGGAGATCGACTACGCCAAGGTGGACAAGATGAAGGGCATGAACGTGACCATCGTCACCACGGCGCGCGACGACAACCAGGCGCGGGCGCTGCTCAAGCACATGGGCATGCCGTTCCGGCAGCAGTAGAGAAGGCAAAGGACAGACATGGCGACCACGGCAAAACGAGTGAAGGACGCGAAGAAACCCAAGTTCTCCAGCCGGCGGCACAACCGCTGCAAGCTGTGCGGGCGTCCGCGGGGCTACCTGCGGAAGTTCGGCATCTGCCGCCTGTGCTTCCGTGCGCTGGCGCTGAAGGGCGAGATCCCCGGGGTCTCCAAGTCGTCCTGGTAAGAGAGCGAAACCGTTTTTTGGCCGTCACCGCTGGTTCCCCGCAAGGGGCGAACGGGTGACGAGAGGAGAGATAGATGAGTTTGACCGATCCAGTAGCAGATTTCCTGGCGAGGATCCGCAACGCCATCCAGGCCAGGCACCCGAAGGTGGACGTGCCGGCTTCGAAGCTGAAGCTGGAGATCGCACGCATCCTGAAGGAAGAGGGCTACATCGCCAACTTCAAGGCGACGGAAGAGGAAGGGCACAAGATCATCCGCGTCTACCTGAAGTACAGCAACGGCAACGAGAACGTCATCTCCAACCTGGCGCGGGTGTCGCGGCCGGGCTGCCGGGTGTACGTGGGCCGCAACGAGATCCCGCGCGTGCTGGGCGGGCTGGGGATCAACATCCTGACCACGCCCAAGGGCGTGATGACCGGCCGGCAGGCGCGCAAGGAAGGCGTCGGCGGCGAGATCCTCTGCGAGGTCTGGTAAGCCTATGTCGCGAATTGGAAAGAAACCGATCACGATCCCGCAGGGGGTCGAGGTGGCGGTGCAGGGCAATACCGTCGCCGTGAAGGGGCCCAAGGGCCGGGTGGAGACCCATCTGCCCGCCGGCGTCCGCCTGGAGCGCAAGGACGGCCACCTGCTGGCGCTGCGCGAGGACGACTCCCGCGCGGCGGTGCACGGCCTGGTGCGCGCCCTGGTGAACAACGCCGTCGAGGGCGTCACCAAGGGCTGGTCCAAGGAACTGGAGATCGTGGGCATCGGCTACCGCGCCGAGCTCAAGGGCAAGAACACCGTGGTGTTCTCCCTCGGCTACTCGCACCCCATCGAGGTCCCGATCCCCGAGGGCATCCAGATCGCCGTGGACCCCAAGCAGACCCGCCTGACCATCACCGGCATCGACCGGCAGAAGGTGGGGCAGGTGGCGGCCGACATCCGCGGCCTGCGTCCGCCCGACCCGTACAAGAACAAGGGCGTGCGCTACGCCGGCGAGAAGCTGAAGAAGAAGGTCGGCAAGACCGGCGCCAAATAACTGAAACGTGCAGCCAGGGGCTGTACGCGATAGGGAAATACGATGCTGACGAAGGAATCGAAGAACCAAGTCCGCGGGCGGGTGCACGAGCGCATCCGCAAGAAGCTGGCGGGGACGCAGGAGCGGCCGCGCCTGAACGTCTACCGCTCGCTGAACCATATCTACGCCCAGGTCATCGACGACATGGACGGCAAGACCATCGTGTCGGCGAACTCGCGCGAGGGCGGCAAGGGCGAGAAGCGGACGGGCGGGAACGTGGCCGCGGCCAAGGCGGTGGGCAAGCTCATCGCCGAGCGCGCCAAGCAGAAGGGCGTCACCAAGGTGGTGTTCGACCGCGGCGGGTACATCTACCACGGCCGGGTGAAGGCCCTGGCCGACGCCGCCCGCGAAGCAGGATTGCAGTTCTAGGTCGACTGTCGACGGGCGACCGTCGACGGCCAAGGGTTTTGAGAGTTGTGGCGTCCAGACGGACGCGAAGGAAGTCAAGAACGATGCCAACTGTGAAGAAGAGACTCGATGCCGGGCAGTACCAGCTGAAGGACCAGGTGGTGGCCATCAACCGCGTGACCAAGGTGGTGAAGGGCGGCAAGAACCTGTCGTTCGCCGCGCTGGTGGTGGTGGGCGATCCCTCCGCCGCGGTGGTGGGCTACGGCTCCGGCAAGGCGAAGGAAGTGCCGCAGGCCATCCGCAAGGGGATCGAGGCGGCCAAGAAGAACCTGATGCGGGTGCACCTGAGCCAGACCACCATCCCGCACACCGTGCTGGGCCGCTTCGGCTCGGGCATGGTGCTGCTGAAGCCGGCGCCGGAAGGCACGGGCGTGATCGCGGGCGGGGCGGTGCGGGCGGTGATCCAGTCGGCCGGCATCCAGAACGTGCTGACCAAGTCCATCGGCACCACCAACCCGCACAACGTGGTGAAGGCGACCTTCGACGCGCTGCACAAGCTGCGCGACCGCCAGGAAGTCGCGGCCATGCGCGGCAAGGCCGTGGAGGAGCTCTAAGTCATGGCCACCAGGAAACACATCCAGCTCAAGTATGTGCGCTCCGCCATCCAGGCGCCGGAGAAGCACAAGAAGGTGATCAAGGGCCTGG
>CAYTPH010000255.1:1789-4274 GCA_964439635.1 uncultured Terriglobales bacterium | reverse complement strand
TCCTCTGCGCCCACGACCTGCTGCAGCGCTCGTCCTCGCCCACCGAGCCCGAGATCCGCGACGCCATCTCCGGCAACCTCTGCCGCTGCACCGGCTACCAGCACATCGTCAACGCTGTGCAGGCCGCCGCCCGCAAGATGCAGAAGCGCAAGGTCACCCGCGCCGTCGCCGCGCCCGCAGCCAAGAAAGCTGCCAAGGCGGCGAAAGGCGGGAGGTAGCCATGGCGAAGAATGGGAAGGGCAAAGCCAACGGCCGCTGGGTGGGACAGCGCTTCAAGCGCAAGGAAGACCCGCGCCTCATCCAGGGCATCAGCCATTACGCCGACGACCTGCGCCTTCCCGGCCTGCTTCACTGTGTCTTCGTGCGCTCGCCGCACGCCCACGCCCGCGTCGTCTCCGTGGACACTTCCGCCGCGGCCTCGCTGCCCGGCGTGGTGAAGGTCGTCACCATCAACGACCTCGACGGGCTCGGCGGCATTCCGTGTGCTGGCGAACTGCCTGGCCTGAAGGTCCCCAGGCATCCCGCACTTGCCAAAGATCGTGTGCGCTATGTCGGCGAGCCTGTGGTCGCCATCGTTGCCGAAGACGGCTACGTTGCCCGTGACGCCGCCGAACTCGTCCAGGTCGAGTACGAGCCCCTGCCCGTCGTGGTGGACATGGAGAAGGCGCTGGAGAAGGGAAGCCCCCTCGTCCACGACGACTTCAAGACCAACCTCGCTTTCACCCACAAGCTGGCCAACGGCGACGTGGAAGGCGCCTTCAAGAGGGCTGATGTGGTGGTGAAGCAGCGCCTGGTGAACCAGCGCCTCGCCTGCGTGCCCATGGAACCGCGCGGCGTGGTCGCGCAGTACCTCCCGGGCGAGAAGACGATGACCGTCTGGTCCTCCACCCAGATCCCGCACCTGCTCAAGACCCAGATCTCGCTCATGCTCGGCCTTTCGGAGACCAATGTGCGCGTGGTCACCCCCGAGGTCGGCGGCGGCTTCGGCAGCAAGCTCAACGTCTATCGTGAGGAGGCGGTGGTGCCCTGGCTGGCAATGAAGCTCGGCCGCCCGGTGAAGTGGATCGAGTCCCGCCGCGAGAACCTGGCCGCCACCATTCACGGCCGCGACCAGGTCCAGTACATCGAAGTGGCGCTCAAGAAGGACGGCACCATCCTGGCGCTGCGCGCCCGCATCCTCTCCGACCTCGGCGCCTACTACCAGCTCCTGACGCCCATCATCCCCACCCTGACCGCGCTGCTCATCCTCGGCGCCTACAAGATCCCCGCCGTGGAGTGCGAGATCCAGGGTGTGGTCACCAACAAGATGGCCACCGACGCCTATCGCGGCGCCGGCCGCCCCGAGGCCACTTACATCATCGAGCGCATGGTGGATCTGGCCGCGCGCGAGCTGAAGCTCGACCCCGCCGACGTCCGCCGCAAGAACTTCCCCAAGTCCTCGGAGTTCCCCTTCAACACCGCCACCGGCATCATCTACGACAGCGCCGACTACCAGCGCTCCCTGAAGAAAGCGCTCGACCTCGCTGGCTACGACAAGCTGCGCGCTCGCCAGAGGGCCGGGTGGAAACAGGGCCGCTACTACGGCATCGGCCTCTCCACCTACGTGGAGATCTGCGCCATGGGTCCCTCCACCGCCATGCCCGCCGGCGGCTGGGAAAGCGGTACCGTCCGCGTCGAGCCTACCGGCAAGATCACCGTGCTCACCGGCGCCTCGCCCCACGGCCAGGGACAGGAGACCACCTTCGCCCAGCTGATGGCCGACATGTTCGGCCTGACACCGGCGGACATTCACATCATCCACGGCGACACCGCCGCCGTGCCCTACGGCATCGGCACTTTCGGCAGCCGCGGCACCGCCGTCGGCGGCACTGCCATGGTGCTGGCCGGACAGAAGGTGAAGGCCAAGATGTCGGCCATCGCCGCCCACCTCATGAGCGCGAAGCCCGACCACATCGTCTTTGCCAACGGCCGCGTCTCGGTGAAGGGCGGCAAGAAATCGCTGGCCTTCGGCGAGGTGGTGGGCGCCGCCTACGTCGCCCGCAACCTGCCGCCCGGGGTAGACCCCGGCTTGGAGGCCACCCACTTCTTCGAGCCTTCGAACTTCACCTTCCCCTTCGGCGCGCACGTCTGCCAGGTCGAGGTGGACATCGAGACCGGCGAAGTGAAGCTCGAGAAGTACATCGCCGTGGACGACTGCGGCAACGTCATCAACCCACTGCTGGTCGAGGGCCAGGTGCATGGCGGCATCGCCCAGGGGCTGGCGCAGGCGCTCTACGAAGAGGTCGTCTACAACGAGGACGGCCAGCTCCTCACCGGCACGCTCATGGAGTACGCCGTGCCCAAGGCCTCGTACATGCCGCCGCTGGTGCTCGACCGCACCTGCACGCCCTCACCGGTGAACCCGATGGGGGTGAAGGGAGTGGGCGAGGCCGGCACCATCGGCTCCACGCCCGCCATCGTGAACGCCGTCTGCGACGCGCTGGCG
>CAYTPH010000255.1:0-1779 GCA_964439635.1 uncultured Terriglobales bacterium | reverse complement strand
CCCGAGCGGGTGTGGCGCGCCATCCCGGAGGCGCGCGCCCAGAGCGCGAAACCTACCGTCCCCACCATCGCCGTCGCGGCAGGGAAGGGCAAAGCCAAAGCGGCCCGGAGGCACGCATGATCCCGGCACAGTTCGATTACGAAGCTCCCCGGACGTTGAGCGAAGCCCTGGCGCTGCTGGGCTCGCGTCCCGACGCCAAGCTGCTGGCCGGCGGCCACAGCCTGCTGCCCGCGATGAAGCTGCGCATGGCTTACCCCGGCACTCTCGTCGATTTGGGCCGCATCGCCGGCCTCGACCAGATCCGGCGCACCGAGGATGGGATCGTCCTCGGCGCCATGACCACCCACGCCGCCATCGCCGCTTCCGACGTACTGCGCTCCGCCAGCCCGCTGCTGGCCGAGACCGCCGCCTGCATCGGCGATGTCCAGGTACGCAACCGCGGCACCATCGGCGGCAGCCTGGCCCAGGCCCATCCCGCCGCCGACTACCCCGCGGCCATCCTGGCGCTCGACGCCGAGATGGTGGCCATCAGCCAGTCCGGCCAGCGCACCATCGCCGCCCGCGACTTCTTCCGCGACCTGTTCACCACCGACCTGCGGCCCGACGAGATCCTCACCGAGATCCGCATCCCCGCCACTAAGGGCGCCGGCGTCGCGTATCGGAAGTTCCATCATCCCGCTTCGGGATTCGCTGTGGTCGGGGTCGCCTGCGTGGTGCGGCTGAAGGGCGACAGGATCGAGAGCGCCGCCATCGGCATCACCGGCCTCGGCCACACCGCCTACCGCGCCCGCAAGGTGGAAGACGCGCTGCGCGGCAAGCCGCTTTCCGCCATCGCCGATGCTGCGAAGCTCGCCGCCGCCGGCGTGGAAGCTCTGAGCGACACCTTCGCCTCCGCCGGCTACCGCCGCCACGTCGCCACCGTCTACACCCGCCGCGCCCTGGAGGAAGCCGCCGCCCGCGCCCGCCAGGGCTGATGTGGCCAGGCCGTGTCGGCCAGCGGTTTCCTCTGTGTCCTTTGTGCCACCTTCGTGTCCTCTGTGGTGAGGTCTTTCTTTTTGCCTTTTGCTTTTGTCCCCCATCTGACCCCTCTGGTATCCTTGCCGGTCGTTGAAATCGTTCTGTGCGAGGTGTGTGCGTGAAAGGCAATCCCAAGATCATCGCCATGCTGAACGAGGTCCTGAAGGCGGAGCTCACCGCCATCAACCAGTACTTCCTCCACGCCGAGATGCTGGAGAACTGGAAGTACGAGCGCCTGGCCAAGCACACCCGCAAGGAGTCCATCGAGGAGATGAAGCACGCCGAACAACTCATGGAGCGCATCCTCTACCTCGACGGCACCCCCAACATGTCCGACTATTTCAAGATCAACATCGGGCAGAACGTGGTGCAGCAGTTCAAGAACGACCTCCAGTTGGAGTACGACGCCGTCAAGCGCCTCAACGACTTCATCAAACAGGCCGACGCCCTCAAGGACGGCGGCACCCGCGAGCTCTTCGAGCACATCCTGGTCGACGAGGAAGAGCACATCGACTGGCTGGAGGCCCAGCTCCACGCCATCGACGAGATGGGCATCGAGAACTACCTCGCCGCCCAGCTCCACGACGAGTAAGCTAAAATAGAACTCCGCACCTTCGGAGAGATGGCCGAGTGGCTGAAGGCGCACGCTTGGAAAGCGTGTATACGGGAAACCGTATCGAGGGTTCGAATCCCTCCCTCTCCGCCAGCACCTCTAAGGAACTGATTTCTCTGCGGCTCGCTGGCCCTTTCTATCCGCCAGTG
>CAYTPH010000254.1:0-4324 GCA_964439635.1 uncultured Terriglobales bacterium | reverse complement strand
AAACCGTAGCCGGCCACTCTCATGTCTGAGCCAAAAAAAGTTCTGATTATTGATGACGATGCCGACTATCGCCGTTTAATCAGCGAAGTCCTGCAGACGCACGGCTGGAGGGTGTTTGAAGCGGAGGAAGGTGAAGACGTCGCAGGCGGTGCAGCCGGCGAGGGCGACGGCGACCAGTTCGATGGGCTTGGGCCCGGTGGCGCCCTCCTTGTCGTCGAGCAGCAGATAGTGGTTGCTGCCGGTGCGGGCGACGAACTGGCGCTTGCCGCTCTGCGGCTGGGTCAAGGTACATCGGGCTTCGAGCATGGCGACCTCCGAGGCTAGGCTAGCGCCCTTCCCCGGGGCGGGCCGTGATTCAGGTCACAAATCGGCGTGACCGGGAACACGAACGAGGAGGGGGCGGGAGGCGGGAAACAGGCGGGTAAGTTAGTCTTGAAGCATGCGGGCGGACGTCGAAGACGCACTGAAGACGCTGAAGCAGAACCGTGGCGACGTAGAGGGCGCGCTGGCGCGGCTGCAGGACACGGTGTTCGCCTTCAGCATGAAGGTGTGCGGGCACCGGGAGGACGCCGAAGACACGGCCCAGGAGACGCTGCTGAAGGCGGTACCGTACGTGCGGAAGTTCGACAGCCCCAAGGCGCTGGGAGTGTGGCTGTACAAAGTGGCGCGGAGCCGCTGCCTGATGAACCGGCGCAAGAGCAAGTTCGCTCCCCAAGAGGAGCTGTCGCTGGAGGAGTTGATGCCGCGGCCGGGGGAGCTGGCGGCCAAAGGCGACGATCCGGAGCGCTCGGCACTGCGGTCGGCGGACGCGGAGCGGGTACGCCGGGCGGTGCAGAAGCTGCCGCCGGAGTACCGGCTGGTGCTGGTGCTGCACGACATGGAGGAGCTGTCGACGGAGGAAGTGGCGAAGATCACCGGGCTGCGGGCCGGGACGGTGCGGGTGCGGCTGCACCGGGCGCGAGTGTTCGTCCGCAACGACCTGGCGGGAAGGCCACGGCGGCGAGGGCGGGTGGAGCGCGACAGCCGGTGCAAGCGGCTGTTCGCCGCCCTGTCGGATTATCTCGATAAGGAATTGGACGCGCCCAAGTGCGAGGCCATCGAGAAGCACATGTCGGGTTGCAGCCCGTGCGAGGCCTTCCTGAAAAGTTTGGAGGAGACGGTGGAGCAGCTGCGCCGGGCGGATGGCGGTCGCATCGAGCGGCGGGAGGCGGAGAAGGTCCGGGCGGCGCTGGCGAAGGAGTACGAGAGGCTGTTTGCCGCAAAGTAGGTCAGGGTTTCTTGGATTCCGCGGGGGAGGCGCACGGCGCCTCCCTTTCGTTCTATGCGGGCCGCTGGTCCTTGTGGGGCTTCAGCCAAGAGGCGTAGGCTGCTGGCGAAATTTCCCTGTAACACTTTCGTAAGAACTGCATTTGTTCGAGGTGGCGGGCTGGAGCCCGCCTCTGGAGGAAGGTAATGACGGTAGAGCGCGCGTTGAGGGGGATCGCGGGTACGTTCGTATTGCTGTCGCTGGCGCTGGGCACCTGGGTCAACCCCAAGTGGTACTGGTTCACGGCCTTCGTGGGGGCGAACCTACTGCAGTCGGGGTTCACGAACTGGTGCCCGATGATCACCATCCTGAAGAAGCTGGGCGTGCAGACGGACGCGCAGTGCGCGGTGAAAGCAGCTGGCAGCCGGCAGTCGGCAGTCGGCAGCTAAGGCCTGGCGGGTGCACGCAATGGTCGCCACAAGACACTTCGCATGGCTGATCGCGCTAACGCTGCTGCTGTCGACGGGAGCCGGTGCGCAGGCGGCGCCGGAGGCGCTGACGCTGGAGCAGGCGGTGGGGATCGCGTTGGAGCGGAACCCGGCGCTGCGGGCGGCGGGCGAGAACGCCAACGCCGCCAGGGCGCAGGTGGGCATGGTGCGGGCGGCGACGCTGCCGCAAATCAACTTTTCCCAGGGATTCACGCGTAGCGATAACCCGGTGTACGTCTTCGGGACGCTGCTGACACAGAACCGGTTCACGTCGGCGAACTTCGACGTCGACTTCCTGAACTTCCCTCCCCCGACCAACAACTGGCAGACCAGGCTGGACGCGCAGTTCTCGCTGTTCGACTTCCGCAACTTCCTGCGGGTGGGCGGGGCGAAGAAGATGCAGTCGGCGGCCGAGTTCCAGACGGAGCAGGAGCGGCAGGACCTGCTGCTGCGGGTGGTGCGGGCGTACTACGGTGTGATGGTGGCGCGGGAGAACGTGCAGGCGGCACGTGAGGCTCTGAAGACGGCAGAGGCGAACGAGAAGAGGGTCGGAGACATGGCGACGGCGGGGACGGTGGTGCAGTCGGACCTGCTGAGCGCGCAGGTGTTCCGCGGCCAGATGCAGGAGCGGGTGATCCGGGCGGAGAACCAGGTCGAGCTGGCACGGATGATGCTGGGCCACGAACTGGGGCTGGGGCCGGAGGCGCGGGAGGTGAGCGGAACGCTGGGCGAGCCGGCGCAGCCGCAGGAGGCGGCGGAGGAGTACGAGCGGGCGGCGCTGGCGGAGCGTCCGGCGCTGCGAGCGGCGGAGATGCAGCGGGCGGCGGCGGACAAGAACCAGAAGTCGGCGGTGGCGGAGTTCGCGCCGCGGCTGGGCGCCTTCGCGTCGGTGGAGCGCGACGCGGTGGACCTGGGCGGGCCGTCGGGCAAGAACTGGACGGTGGGGGCGCGGCTGGAACTGAACGTCTTCTCCGGCGGAGCCAAATGGTACGGGCTGCAGGAAGCCAAGGCGCGGGAGCGGCAGGCGGAAGATCAGCTCGAATGGTTCCGCTCGGCGGTGCGGCTGGAGGTGCGGCAGGCGTGGCTGGAGAGCCAGGCGGCGCGGCAGCGGGCCGAGGTGGCGCGGCTGACGGTAGAGCAGGCGAAGGAGAGCCTGCGGATCATACAGAACCGGCACCAGGCGGGGTTGGCGCCCATGACCGATCTGCTGCGGGCGCAGACGTCGCACCTGGAGGCGCGGACCGGGCACCTGGCAGCGCTGCATGACTGGCAAGTGGCGAGGGCGCAGCTGGAAAGGGCCGCGGGGCGACTGACGAGGGATTCGGAAGTGATCCGGGGAGGAAGCCGGTGATTGCAGATTTCAGATTGCAGATCGCAGATCTATCAAAGGTCGTGCTGATGACGACCGTGGCGCTTGGGCTCGCTGGTTGCGGGAAGGATGCGGCCAAGGCGTCGGCGCCGGAGCCGCTGCGCGGGGCGCAGGTGGAGACGCTCAAGCTGGAGACGGTACCGGATGAGATCGAGGCGCCGGGGACGGTGCAGTCAGTGGCGACGGCGCAGTTGGCGGCGCGGACCATGGGGACGGTGCTGGAGGTCGCGGCGCGCGAAGGTGATGCGGTCCGTCGCGGGCAGTTGCTGGTGCGGCTGGACGACGGTGAGCTGGGCGCCCGCCGGCAGGCGGCCGCGGCGGCATACCAGGAGGCGACGGCGGCGGGTGAAGAGGTGGAGCGTGCGGTGGCGGCGGCGCAGGCCCAGGCCGACGTGGCCCGGAAGACCTACGAGCGCTTCCAGTACCTGAAGCAACAGAACTCGGTGAGCCCGCAGGAATTCGACGAGGTGGAGGGGCGTTACCGGGCGGCGACCGAGGGACTGGCGCAGGCCAAGGCGCGGCGTCAGCAGGTCGGGGCGATGCGGGAGCGGGCGCAGTCGGAGTCGCAGGCGGCGTCGGCAGTCGCGGGCTACACGCGGGTGACAGCGCCGTTCGATGGGGTGGTGGTGCGGCGATCGGTGGAGCCGGGATCGGTGGTGATGCCGGGCACGCCGCTGCTGGTAGTGGAGGACAAGTCGAAGTACCGCATGGAAGTGACGCTGGATGCGGCCAGCGCCTCCGGCATGCAGCGCGGAACCACGGCGCGGGTAGAAGTGGATGCCCTGCCCGGCCGCAGCTTCGAGGGCAAAGTGACGGAGGTGCAGGCGGGAGCGGAGGCAGGCTCGCAGACGCTGCAGGCCAAGATCGAGCTGCCCTCGGACCCGGCGTTGCGCTCGGGGTTGTTCGGCCGGGCGTGGTTCCGGCGTGGCGAGAAGGCGGCGCTGGCCATCCCGCGGACGGCGCTGGTGGAGCGCGGCCAGTTGAAGGGCGTGTACGCGCTGGACAAGGACCAGGTGGCTCGCTTCCGGCTGATCACCGTGGGGGCGAAGGCCGGGGACCACGTGGAGGTGCTCTCGGGGCTGGCGGAGGGTGAGCGCATCGTGCTGAATCCGGGGACGCAATCTATCGACGGGCGGAAGGTCGAGTCACGATGAAGCGGGGGCTGGCAGGCAAGGTAGCGGCGGCGTTCATCAGCTCCAGCCTGACGCCGCTGGTGATCGT
>CAYTPH010000253.1:0-4330 GCA_964439635.1 uncultured Terriglobales bacterium | reverse complement strand
ACCGGGTGCTGGGCTTCAAGGGGGCGAGCGGGGCCGACGTGGCCCGCGTGGAGCTGACCTTGTCGCCGAGCGCCGGGGTGGCCATCCGCGAGGATGCCAAGGGCCTGCACGTGCGCATCAGCACGCCGCCAGCGGCGTCCGCCCCCGCGGTGGAGACGCCGGAGACCGCGTCGGCGCCCGCCTCCCAGACGGTGGCGGGAGTGCGTCCGGTGACGGTGCGGGCGGCGGTGGCGCGGGGCAAGCGTGGGCTGAACATCGAGATCCTCGGCAGCGGCCCGCTCGAGCCCAAGGCCATGAAGCTGACCGGCCCGGACCGGGTGGTGATCGACTTGCCCAACGCGGTGCCGGCAGCGCGGTCGCGCCAGATCGCCGTCAACCACGGCGACGTGAAGGGTGTGCGCGTGGCCCGCTACCAGGTGGACCCCCCGGTGACCCGGGTGGTAGTGGACCTGGCGGCGGCCAAAGACTTTGAGCTGGTGCCCGCGGGCAACAAGCTGACGCTGAAGCTGCGGGAACCCGCGGCGGCGGCTGCCCCTGCAGCCCCAGCGGAGCCGGCGGTAGTGGCCACGGCGGCGCCCAGCGCGCCCGCGGCGCCGGCCCAGGCGGAGACGACTCCCGCGCCGGCGGCGCCCCAGCAAGCCGCGGCCAGCGAGTTCGTGATGGTCCAGCCCGAGTTCCACGCCAAGACGGAAGGGGAGGCGGAGGCGCCCAAGATGACGCCCGCCATCCGCGCCGAGAACGCGGCGGCGAAGTTCGCCACCCCCCAGCAAGACGTCCCGCTGCACGCGCAGGTGACCCCGGCGACGAGCGCGGCGCTGAACGCTCCTCAGCCCGCCATCAACGCCGCCCTGCAGCAGCAGGCCATGACCCCGGCGCAACAGTCGGCGCCGGCGGGCAGCGGCCGCCGCTTCACCGGCGAGCCCATCTCGGTCAACTTGAAGGACGTGGACCTGAAGGACTTCTTCCGCCTGATCCACGAGATCAGCGGCCTGAACATCGTGCTGGATCCCAACGTGCGCGGCAGCCTGACGCTGGTGCTGGACGACGTGCCCTGGGACCAGGCGCTGGATATCGTGCTCAAGAACAACGGCCTGGAGAAGGAACTGGACGGCAACGTGCTGCGCATCGCCACGCTGGATACGCTGCGCAAGGAAGCGGACTCGCGCCGGGCACAGCAGGAAGCCCGCGCCCTGGCCGATCCCAAGGTGACGGTCACCCGCATCCTGAGCTACGCGCATGCCAAGGACGTGGTGCCGACCATCAAGAAGTTCCTGTCGCAGCGCGGCGAGATCATCTCCGATGACCGCATCAACGCGCTCATCATCCAGGACATCCCCAGCGTCTTTCCCGAGGTGGACCGGTTACTGCGCGAGCTGGACCGGAAGACCCCGGAGGTGGAGATCGAAGCCCGCGTGATCGCGGCCACGCGCAACTTCGCGCGCGACATCGGCACGCAGCTGGGCTTCGGCTGGGGCGACCGGCAGAACGCCGTGGGAGGCGCCTCCTCGGTGGGCAGCAGCCCGCTGCAGATCAACTACGGCTCCTCCACGCCGGACTACTTCCGGGTGGGCAGCAACTCCATCCCGCTGTTCTCCAACATGCCGGCCATCGGGGCGACCAGCGGCCTGAGCTTCAACACCTTCAGCAACCGCTACCGGCTGGATGCCATCCTGACCATGGCGGAATCGCGCGGCCTGCTGAAGATCCTGAGCCGTCCGCGGGTGGTGACGCAGAACAACATCACCGCCGTGGTGCGGCAAGGCGTGCGCATCCCGGTGGTCACGCTGGCGCAGTTGGGCGGCCCGCCGACCACCACCTACGTGGACGCGTTCCTGCGGCTGACGGTGATCCCGCAGATCACCGCCGAGGGCACCATCTTCCTGAACGTGGACGTGGAAAACACCACGCCCGACTTCGGCCGGGTGGTGCAGGGCAACCCCACGCTGATCACCCAGCAGGCGGTGGTGCAGGTGCTGGTGACCGACGGCGGCACGGTGGTCATCGGCGGCGTCATCCAGACGCAGAACAACGTGAACATCCAGCAAGTACCGCTGCTGGGCTCGATCCCGGCGCTGGGCAACCTGTTCAAACGGCGCTCGGTGACCACCTCGACCCAGGAGCTGATCTTCTTCATCACCCCGAAGATCATCCAGACATAGGCTGAGAAGGACCTGGCACGGCCCCCGGGCGACCGGGGGCCTTTTTCTGTCCCGCTCGTTTACACTGTCGGGCCGTGGACTACGCCCGCCGCCAGGACGCCATCGCGCAGGAACTCGAGCGCCGGCGCCTGGACGCCTTCCTGGTGACGCACCTGCCGAACGTGCGCTACCTGTGCGGCTTCACCGGTTCCGCCGGGATACTGGCCTGGGCGGGCGAGCGCTGGCGCCTGTTCACCGACGGCCGCTACACCGAACAGGCCCGGGCGGAGGTCCAAGAAGCGCAGGTGGTGGTGGGCAAGGCCGCGCCGCAGGTCCTGGCAGCGCGCTGGGTGGCGGGCTCAGGGGCGCGGAGCTGCGGGGTAGAGGCGGAGTACCTCACCCTGGCCGCGCGCGCCTCCTGGCGCAAGCTGATGCCAAGACCGCGGCTTGGCGAAACCAGTGGCCTGGTGATGCGGCTTCGCATGGTCAAGGAGCCGGGGGAGCTGCGGCGGCTGCGCGAGGCTGTACGTCTGGGCGACCGGCTGTTCCGAACGGCGGCGGGGGCGATCCGGCCCGGGGTGCGGGAAACCGAGGTGGCGGCGCGGCTAGAGTATGCCGCGCGGCGCGCCGGAGCCGACGCCATGGCCTTCGATACCATCGTGGCCGGGGGCGCCAGGTCGGCCCTGCCGCACGGGCGTGCTTCCTCGCAAACTGTTCCAAACACAGGATTTGTCATTATCGACTTCGGTGTTATACTGGCCGGCTATTGCTCGGACATGAGCCGTACCATCTACGTGGGGAAGCCCACGGCGGAGGCGCGGAGAGTGTACCGGGTGGTCCGCGAGGCCCAGCAGGCCGCGGTTGCGGCGGTGCGGGCCGGAGTGACGGCGGGCGAAGTGGACCGGGCGGCCCGCGGAGTGCTGCGCCGGGCCCGTCTAGGGAAGTTCTTTACCCACTCCACCGGGCACGGGGTGGGCTTGGAGATCCATGAGCCTCCCCGGCTAGGCAGCGGGCAAGGGGAGGTCTTGCAGCCGGGGATGGTAGTAACCATCGAGCCCGGCGTTTATCTTCCGGGGCGGGGCGGCGTCCGCATCGAGGACATGGTGGCCGTGACCGAGACCGGATGCGAGGTGCTCACCTCCACCACCAAGGAGCTGATCGAGTTGTGAAGCCGAGCAGCCTCCGGCAAGCCATACGATGAACCAAAAAGAACTGAAAGAACTCATCGAGTTCCTGATCGAGAAGGACATAGCCGAGTTCGAGCTGGAACGCGGGGACGTGAAGGTGCGGATCAAGCGCGCCGGGGAGCCGGCGGGAGCAGGAGTGCCGGCGGACGCCCGCTTCGTGCACATGGCGGTGCCGCCGCTCCACGTGGCTCCCGCGGCCGCAGCCCCAGTGGTCCCGGTCGCGGCAGGCGCCGCGCCGGCCGGCAAACCGGCAGATGCCAATGAGGGGCTGCACATCCTCAAGTCGCCCATCGTCGGCACCTTCTATGAGGCGCCCTCGCCCGGCTCGCCGCCCTTCGTCAAGGCCGGCGACCAGGTCGAAGTCGGCCAGGTGCTGTGCATCGTGGAGGCCATGAAGCTGATGAACGAGATCGAGGCCGACATGGCGGGCGAGCTGGTGAAGAAGCTGGTGTCCAACGGGCAGCCGGTGGAGTACGGGCAGCCGCTGTTCGCCATCCGGCCCAAGGCCTGAGCCTCACCCCCCGAATGTTCAAGAAGATCCTGATCGCCAACCGTGGAGAGATCGCGTTGCGGGTGATCTGCGCCTGCAAGGAGCTGGGCATCCGCTCGGTGGCGGTGTACAGCGAGGCCGACCGCAACTCGCTGCACGTGCGCTTCGCCGACGAGGCCATCTGCATCGGGCCGCCGCGCTCGGCGGAGAGCTACCTGAACATCCCGGCGGTGATCAGCGCGGCGGAGATCGCCAACGTGGACGCCATCCATCCCGGCTACGGGCTGCTGAGCGAGAACGCCAACTTTGCCGAGGTGTGCGAGACCAGCGGCATCACCTTCATCGGACCTCCCCCGGAGGTCACGCGCCTGATGGGCGAGAAGGAGAAGGCGCGGCAGACGATGAAGAAGCACAAGGTGCCCATCCTGCCCGGGTCGGAGGAGGTGATCGGCTCGGCCGACGAGGCCCTGGAGTGGGCCAAGCAGGTGGGTTTCCCGGTGATCGTGAAGGCGTCG
>CAYTPH010000252.1:0-4339 GCA_964439635.1 uncultured Terriglobales bacterium | reverse complement strand
GCCGGTGGGCAGCACCAAGCGCGTCCCCATCAAGGTCCGCATCCTGGCCGCCACCAATCACGAGCTGGAGCAGGCGGTGGAGACGGGCGCTTTCCGTAAGGACCTGTATTTCCGCCTCAACGTCGTCAACCTCAAGGTACCGCCGCTGCGCGAGCGCAAGCAGGACATCCCCCTGCTGGTGGCCCACTTCACCGAGAAGCTGTCGCGCAACTCCGGCGCCGAGCGCAAGGTCAGCGACGAGGCCATGAACCTGCTCCTGGCTTACGACTGGCCCGGCAACGTGCGCGAGCTGGAGAACGCCCTGGAGCGCGCCGCCGCCCTGAGCTCGGGGCCGGTGCTGCAGGCCGCCGACCTGCCCAGCAACATCCAGAACACCGTGGTGCAGCCGGGCATGCCCGCCACTCCCGGCCGCATCGTCACCATCGCCGAGCTGGAGCGCCAGGCCATCCTGAACACCATCAGCCAGCTCAACGGCGACAAGCTCATGGCCGCCCGCCTCCTCGGCATCGGCAAGACCACCCTCTACCGCAAGCTGAAGGAGTACGCCTCGCGGCAGTAGTGGTCAGCGGTACTGTCAGCACTTAGCCATTAGCCGTTAGCCATTAGCCATTAGCCATTAGCCATTAGCTCTTCACGTTCGCCGAGAGTTCCACCCCGGGGCCTAAAGGCTAAGTGCTAATGGCTAATGGCTAAGTGCTGCCACTGTCCCACCCAATCCGGCGCGGCTTTCCGCCATCGGGAAGCCGCCGCCCATGCGCCTCGGCTAAGTGCCGGTTTTTCAATCCTTAGCATTGGCGAAACATTTGCAGCTTGGCTGGGCATGGTGCTCCTTCTCACAGGCTCGCCGCGGGCCCGGGAGTGTGCGGCCGCCATCGAGCAGTTCACCGGGGAGCGGGTGGAGGTGGCGCCCACTCTGCAAAGAGGCACGTCCTGGCTGCGCAAGGTGGAGTTCACCGCCGTGGTGGTGGATCACATCCTGACCGAAGCCGACGGCGACGAGACCGACGCCCTGATGAGCGCCACCGGGACCGCTATCCCGGTCTCCGTGAACCTGGCCATCAGCGGCGCCATCCGGGTGGCGCGCGATGTGCGTGCCGCCCTGCGCCGCCGCGAGCAGGAGCGGCTCGCCGCCCGCCGCGAAGCCCAGGCGGTGCTGCGCAGCGAGCTGACCGAGGCCGTGACCGGCATCCTGTTGTCTTCCGAACTGGCCCTGGGGATGCCGGGGCTGCCCCCGGCCGCCGAGGCCCGGCTGCGCTCGGTCCAGAGCCTCGCCATGTCCATCCGCGGCCGGCTGGAGCCCAAAGACGAACGCGCCGCCCGGCCGAATTGAAGTCCCGGGCCGCCAGCAACCTGGCCACCGGCCGTGGCACGATCTAGAACGCGAACAGGTAGGAGAGCTTCACGAAGACCTCGTTGCCGAGGTCGGCGGGATCCAGCGGCGTGTTGCGCTGCCGGTTGTATCCCACGAACAACGCGCTGCGCGACGTGAAGTCGTAGGCCAGCAGCGAATTCACGCTCAGGTTGCGGCCGTGCCGGTCGGCGGCGTACTGCGCCAGCACCCGGGCGCGCAGTTTGGGCGTGAACTGGTAATTCCAGCGGGACAGCAGGAAATCGCGGTTCTGGAAGTGGGTGCCATCGTTCAGGTACTCGCGCACATGCGCCCCTCCCAGCTGCAGCCGCAGGTGGTCTCCCAGCCGCGCCGTCACCGTGCCCTCGAAGCGGCGCTGGTATCCGAAGAAGTTCTCGTCGAACTGCACCAGCCCGCCATCCAGGTAACGGAAGTTCAGTGAGAGCATTCGGTTCTCGTTGGTATTCAGGAACAGCTGCAGGCGCGGCGTCACGTACAGCCGCGTCGTCGGCAGGGCGGTGAACGTCGGGGTGAACTCGTTCCACCGCACCCGGTCGTAGGAGTAGCGGGCGCGCACGCTCCAGAAGTTCTTGAACTGCACCCGCAGGTCGGCATCGGCGCCGGATTCCTGCAGCGCGCCCGAGGTGTCGTTCCCGCCGTCGTAGTTAAGCTGCGCGAAGATCTGCCGTATGCCCCAGCGCCCCAGGAACGGCTTCCAGGTGACGTCGGCCCACTCCGTCACCCGGTCGGTGGTGGGCTCGAAGCCGGTGCTGCGGACGTCGAAATCTCTCCCCAGGTAGCGGAAACCGGCCTCGATGGCCAGCCGCTCCGAGTTGTAGTTGATCTCCGAGAAGGCGCCCAGGTGCTGCCCGGAGAAGCCGGGGCGGGTGGCGTTCTGGTTGGCCAGGAACTGCGAGCGCCAGGTGAGGTTCTCGCCGGAGAGGATACTGAGGTCGACGCCGTGGGTGTTCTCGCGCTGGCTGACCAGCTCGCCCTCGGCATCGAACAGGACTCCGTTCTGGAAGCGGTTGGAAGATACGAAGCCGATCGCCGACTTCTCCAGGATGTCGCGCTGCACCCGCAACACCCCGAAGAAGGCGGCCGGGGCGATCTTGGCCAGCCCGTCGCCGGGGTCCACGAACTCCGTTCGCTGGGTCGCCGCCTCCAGCAGCCCGAGGGTCCACCGCCCGGTCTTGCCCGTGAGTTTCCCGCCCTGGAAGATCCGCTGCGGCTCGCCGTCGGCCAGCCGTGCTCCCACCCGGCGCGAGAAGAAGACGTCGATGGGCGTGCGGAAGTAGTTGGCCCCTTCGGTGAAGAACTTCCGTTTTTCCGGGAAGAAGATCTCGAAGCGGGAGATCTCGGTGGCGAACTCGTCGGCCTCCGTCTCTCCGAAATCGGGGTTGCCGGTCAGGCTGAGGGTCAGGTTCTGCGTCAGGCCGTAGCGCAGGTCCAGTCCGCCGGTGGCGTGGCCGCCGTCGGAGTCGGGCAGCCAGTCCGACTGCCGGTAGCGGGTGCTGAAGAACGGGATCAGCTCCAGGTTTCGGCCGACGCGGACATTCTCCAGCCCGGTCAGGGTGCCGGCCTTGGATGGGCGCATGAAGCCGTCGAACCGCGACACCGGCTGCCAGGAGGACTTCTCGTTCTTGCGCACCAGGTCGCGGGTGATGTTCAACCCCCAGCTCTGCCGCGAGGAATGCGACAGCCGTATCGACTTGAATGGGATGACCACCTCGGCGCTCCAGCCCCAGGGCTGGAGCTTGGCCGCCGAGTACCAGATCCCGTCCCACGTGGGATCGTTCACTGTCAGGAAGTCGCTGCTGCCGGTCTCGCTGCTGATGGCGTCGAACTGGATGCCGCGCGAATTGATGGAGAAGTAATAGCCGGTGCGCCGGTCGTGGAAGGTGTCCAGGAACAGGTCGACGCTGTCGGAGTTGGTCACTCCGTCGTGCGCACCCAGCCGGTGGATGATCTTCTCCGGCTCCGAATCATGGCAGCGGAACCCGAAGTAGATATTGTCCTGGTCGTAGAAGATCAGGACCTCCGTCTCTTCCGAGGCCGGTGCTCCCAGGTTCGGCTCGGTCTGGATGAAGCCGGAGATGGGCGTGATCCGCTGCCACACCGGCTCGTCCAGCTGGCCGTCCACCGCCACCTCCGCCGCCAGCTGTTCCACCCGCAGCGTGCGCACGGACCGGCTCTCCTGCGCGGCGCAGGGAAGCAGCGTGAGCAGCAACAGGAAGACGGGGGCGGCGCGGCGGGTCACAGGCCATTATGCCGGAGCCGCCGGGGGACTCCAATCGTCAGTTGATCTCCCGCTTGCCGCGGAGCAGCTAGGTAGCTAGCAGCCCTTTCTGTTATCTTGCCGCAAGGATTGGGAGGAACGATGGCCGTCAAGATCACCGCCAGGAAGAATGGGCCCTATCGCGTCGAGATGACCGAAGGCGAAGTAGTGCTGCTCGACCACGAGGGCAACCCGTACGACCTCGCCGGCAAGCCCGGCATCTCGCTCTGCCGCTGCGGACAGTCCGCCAACAGGCCCTTCTGCGACGGCACCCACAACAAAGTCGGCTTCCAGGCTGCGGAACTGGCTCCCAAGAAAGCCGAAGGCTAGAACCGCCGAACCTCCGGCGACTTCATCGTCGTTCCTGCGACTGATGAGGGAAAGCCCATGAAGGCGATCGTCCAAGACAGGTACGGCGCAGCGGACGTCCTGGAACTCCGCGACATCGCCAAGCCCGAGCCCGGGGACGACGAGCTGCTGGTACAGGTTCACGCCGCGGGGGTGGATCCGGGCGTGTGGCACCTCATGACCGGCCTGCCGTACCTGTTGCGCCTCATGGGCTTCGGGCTGCGCGCGCCCAAGTTTCGCGTCCGCGGCATGGACCTTGCCGGACGAGTCGAGGCGGTGGGCAAGCGGGTGACGCGGTTTCAGCCGGGCGACGAAGTCTTCGGCACCGGCAACGGCTCCTATGCCGAGTATGCAACCGCCAAGGA
>CAYTPH010000251.1:4106-4349 GCA_964439635.1 uncultured Terriglobales bacterium | reverse complement strand
CCCAACACCCTCGGCGTCTTCGAGCAGGAGATCCACAAGATCGCCGACCTGGTCCACGCCAAGGGCGGCCTGGTCTACATGGACGGCGCCAACATGAACGCGCTGCTGGGGAAGGCGCGGCCGGGCGACTTCGGGGTGGACGTCATGCACCTGAACCTGCACAAGACCTTCTCGACGCCGCACGGCGGCGGCGGGCCGGGGTCGGGGCCGGTGGCGTGCAAGAACATCCTGGAGCCGTTCCTG
>CAYTPH010000251.1:0-4096 GCA_964439635.1 uncultured Terriglobales bacterium | reverse complement strand
ATTCAGTTCGGCGAGCTGCCGCCGCCCATGCCGAAATCGCACGAGGTGCTGGTCAAGGTCGGCGCCGCGGCGCTCAACCCGACCGCCACCAACATCCGCGCCGGCGCGCGGAGCATTCCGCTGCCCAAGCCGGTCATCGTCAGCAAGGTGGACGGGACGCTGGGCTTCGATTATGACCGTCCGCAGTCCATCGGGCGGGTGCGGGCGTTCTACGGCAACTTCGGGATGCTGGTGCGGGCGCTGGCGTACATCATGGCCAACGGCTACGACGGCCTGCGGCTTACCACGGAAGACGCGGTGCTGAACGCCAACTACATCCGGGCGAAGCTGAACGGGGTGTTCGACCTGCCGTATGCCACGCCGACCATGCACGAGGTGGTGTTCAGCGACCGGCGGCAGAGCAAGCAGGGCGTGAAGACCGGCGACATCGCCAAGCGGCTGATCGATTACGGCTTCCATCCCTACACGGTGTCGTTCCCGCTGATCGTGCCGGGGGCGCTGATGATCGAGCCGACGGAGACGGAGTCGAAGGCGGAGATCGACGAATTCGTGGAAGCCATGAAGGCCATCGCCCGGGAGTGCGAGGAGCAGCCGGAAGTGGTGCTGAAGGCGCCCTACACCACGCGAGTCTCGCGCCTGGACGAAGTGACGGCCGCCCGCAAGCCCATCCTGCGGTGGAAACCTCAGACTAGAAGCGCAGCGGAATAGAACAACTCACCACGGATTGCCACGGATGAACACGGATGAAGAAGAACGATCCGTGAGAATCCGTGTCGATCCGTGGTGAGCTTTTATTTCGCCTTCACATCGACCGAAGCGCGGGTCCTTTCCCAATCCAGGTTCAACGTCGCCCCGCCCGAGCCCTTGGGTTCAAAGCTGATGGTGAACTGCTCGACCGGCGCCGGCAGCTTCGACACCTTCATGTCGATGCGCGCCAGGTCGTGGTCGGCGCCGGGGTAGGGGATGCCCCACTGCCCGGTCTTCTTGCTGATGATCAGCTTCCAGCCGTTCTCACCGGGAAGCGTGTAGAGCGTATAGGCGCCCTTGGGCACGCTCGTCCCGCCGATATCCAGGTCGGCTTCGGTGGTGAAGCTGGTGGCGGCATTGGCGCCGGTGCGCCACTCCTGGCCGTAGGGCACCAGTCCGCCGTAGATGATGGGGCGGCCGCGCATCGACGGGCGGGAGTAGGCGATGCTGACTTTCTTGCCGTCGAGGGTGACCTCGGAGGTCCCCGGCGGCGAGAGGGGTTTCTTCTCCTGGGCCGTGACCAACAGCGTCAGGGCAAGGACGACACACAGACCCACAACGATGGAACGCATGCAACCTCCATTTCAAAGAGTGCCGGTCGAAATCAAAATCGGGGAGCCCCCGTGGGAACTCCCCAATCAGCAAGGGAGGACAATTGTCTACCTGTCCTCATAGACGGTCCGGCGCGGCAACGGTGAGCAGGGCCGGGACGGTCAGCTCTTCTTGGAAGTGACGGCGAAGAAGGCCGCCGCTTCCTGCTCCACGCGGTCGCTGCCGCAGTGCGGGCAGACGATCTTGTCCTCCTCGTGCTCGTGGATGGTGAGGATCTTCTCGAACTCCTTCTTGCAGGCGAGGCAGAGGTACTCGTAGCGGGGCATGGGGAACCTCCCGCGGGGATTCGAGCCTATTCTACCCCTCCCGTAGAATGGAGCGCATGTCCGTGTTCGACGAACGCCGGGAAGAGCTGGAACGCTACGAGACCATGATGGGAAGCGCGCGGGGGCGCCTGGCGGTGACCCTCGACGTGCTGACCGACGCGCTGGTGCTGGTGGGGCAGCACGGCGTCTATTGCCAGAGCGCGCGCCAGGCGGGGAAGCCGGCCATGGACATCCAGCGAGTGCTGAAGCATTTGAACGACGCCAAGGCGCTGCTGGGGAAGGTGATGGAGGAGTTGGGTCCCTAGTGTTTCAATCGCCCGCTGAAGCGGGCTCGCTACACGGCCTGTGCGGCGTTCCCACTGCTTCGCGGTGGGCTACTTTCAATCGCCCTTCGGGCTTGTAGCACCCTGCTCCGCTCGCCGTCGCTTTCCCGCGCCCCTCGGCTGCGCTCGGGGGCGCGGGACACCGGCTCGCTCCGCAGGGTGCCAACCTGAAGGAGCCGCTTGTCATGCAGGCCTAAAGGCCTGCTCCACCCTGAAAGACCCAGCGCCGGCGCTACTTGGCCTTGCAGCTGGCGCCGGCGTCGGAGATGGTCTCCTGGCTGACCAGGGCCAACTGTCCGTTCTTGCGCTTCTTCAGGATGCGCAGGAAGCTGCAGTCGGCGGCGATGCGGGTGCGGGTCTCCTCTTCCAGCTGCACCAGCTTCTCGCCTTCAAAGCCGTAGAGCGAAATCGCGCTGCCCTTCTCCGATTCCGACTTGCTGGAGAGGGTGTGGTTCTCGGGATGGACTTCCAGGTTGGGCAGCTCGGAAAGCTGCTGGTGGAAGACGAACGAGCGCAGCGTGGGATCGTAGAGCCAGACGCGGTAGGTGTTGCCGGAGAGCAGCAGGATGTCGGTATTGCCGTCGAAGTTGGCGTCGAGGGTGCGGAAGTACTCGCTCTCTTCGCTGGGCAGGTCGGCGGTGAAGCCCTCGATGGCCTGCACTAGCTTGGGCTGCTCCTCGCCTTGCAGTACTTCGATGCGAGCGAACTTGCCGGTCTCCTGGTCGAGGAAGAGGCGGAAGGTTACGGGCGGGAGCTTGGGGTTGATGTCGGCGTCGAAGGTCTCGTAGAGCTTCCAGTAGCGGCGCTGCTCGGGCTGCTCGCCGGCGAGGGCCGGGGCGGCGAGGAGCACGATCAGGAGCAGGCGCAGGAGCATACGTTCAAGTATCGCACCTGCAAACAAAAAGCCGGCCACGGATTTACGCGGATCAAGAACGGATCAAGACCGATCCGGAGAAATCCGTGCAAATCCGTGGCCCAGTGGTCTTCTTATGCCGTTACGTACTTCCCCGCCTCGGTGACGCGGTCGGCGACTTGCTGGCGCAGGGCGATGGTATTCGCCGGCTCGTGCTTGGAGAGGCGGCGGACGATGGCCATCTGGGTGCGCAGCATGTCGCCTTCGGCGCAGGCGGCCACCACCTTCCTGGCGCGGGTCTCGATGATCTCGAAGGCGCGCTGCAGGTAGGCCTGGGTCATGGCGATGGCCAGCTTGGAGGCTGCCTCGCCGTGGCGCTCGATGAGCTTCTCGGTGCGCAGCAGGGCGGAATCCATGGCGTAGGCCTCGATGACCATGTCGGCGATGGCGCCCAGGATCTCCTGCTGGTCCTGCAGGGCCATCATGTACTTCTGCGAGGCCACGCCGGCGGCGAACAGGCCGAGCTTCTTGGCCTGGCCGACCAGCACGCGCTCCGCCGCCAGCGGCCCTTCCGGCATCTCGCCCATCGAGGGCCCGGCCAGCACCTCGTCCATCAGCTTCTTGATGGCGGGCATGAGGGCGATCTGGCCGCTCAGGGCGCGCTTCAGCAGCCAGCCGGTGATGATCATGCGGTTGATCTCGTTGGTGCCCTCGAAGATGCGGTTGACGCGGGCGTCGCGGTAGACGCGCTCCGCCGGGTACTCCTCGACGAAGCCGTAGCCGCCGTAGACCTGCACCACGTGGTCCACCACGTAGTCCAGCATCTCCGAGCCCCAGACCTTGAGGATGGAGCACTCCACGGCGTACTCTTCGATGCCCTTGCGGATGTGGGTGGCGGCATCGGGGGCCTTCTTGTCGATGTCGGCGAGGGCGGCGTCGATCATGCCCACGGTGCGGTACACCAGGGCCTCGCCGACGTACACGCCGATGGCGATGTCGGCCAGCATCTCCTTGATGAGGCCGAACTCGGAGATGGGCTTGCCGAAGGCCTTGCGCTGCCTGGCGTAGCTGATGGCGGCGGTCAGGGCGGTGCGCGCTCCGCCCACGCAGTGCGCCCCCAGCTTGAAGCGGCCGATGTTCAGGGTGTTGAAGGCGATGACGTGGCCTTTGCCGATCTCGCCGAGCACGTTCCCCACCGGCACCATGCAGTCGTTGAGGATGATGGGGGTGGTGGAGGAGCCGCGGATGCCCAGCTTCTTCTCCTCGGCGCCGATGGAGAAGCCGGGGAAGGTCTT
>CAYTPH010000250.1:0-4378 GCA_964439635.1 uncultured Terriglobales bacterium | reverse complement strand
CGAAGAGCACCCGGGAGCGCGAGATGGCGGTGTTCGACAGCGCCGTCTGCCGCCCGAAGTCGTAGTTGATCACCCACTCGCTCCAGAACTCGCGCAGGGCATCCACGTACAGCGCCATTCGCGACCAGGTGGTGGCCTCCAGCTTGGGGTCGGGCGGCGTGGGGTCGAAGGTCACCCAGCCCTGCTGCGGGAAGAAGGCCTCCACCCAGGAATGCGCGTCACGCGCCCGGATGATGTAGCTGCCGGTGATGGAATTGAATTCGCCGGTCCGGAAGCCGTTCACCACCCGCGCCGGGATCCCCAGGCTGCGCAGCATCACCGCCATGGCGGAGGCGAAGTACTCGCAGTGGCCTTCCTTGCGCTCGAACAGGAAGTGGGCCAGCGGGTCCTTTACCGGGCGCTTCAGCAGGGTGAGCGTGTAGCCGTACTTGCTGCGTAGGTGCTCCTCGATGGCGGCGACGCGGTCGTAGGTGGTGGCCGCGTCCTTGGTCACCTCCTCGGCCAGCCCGCGGATGCGAGGATCGATGGCCGGCAATTGCAGGTACCGCAACTGCACCTGGGGCGGAGGATCACCCTGGACTGACCGCAGGACCTCTGGCGGCGGCTGGTAGATGTTGGAGGTGGCCCGGTAGGCGGTGATCATCCGGTCGCGGTCGCTGTTGTAGATGCTGCGGCCGGCATCGCTGGAGACCTCGCGGTAGGCTCCGTATAGCGTCTGGATCTTGGGGGCGACGAAGAACACGTTGGTGCCCACCGGCTCCATGATCACGCGATAGCGCAGGAAGCGGTAGGGAGAGTCCTTGCCCGGGGGCAGCTCCCATGGGTCGCGCGGACGGGTCAGGTCGAAGGCGCCGTCCTGGTAGAAGTGCACCATCACCTGCTGCGGCGGGTTCGACCAGCGGGTGCCGTCGAACAGGGTCAGGGCCACGCCGCGCCACTTCAGGTCGAAGGCGCCGCGGCTGTCGCCGTCGATCTGGATGTGCATGACCACGACGTTGGACTGCTTGATCTCGCCGATGTCGCCCAGCTTCACGTCGTCGCTGAACCCGGTGACCAGGTCGTTGCGGTGGGCGAACTGGCTCAGGTAGCGGGTGCTGGCCCGCGGCAGGATGAAGAACAGCACCGCCGCTCCCACCGCGATGGCGAACACCAGGGCCACCGCCGTCAGGGTGAGCGACACCGCCATGCGCCGCTGCAGGTCGTGGACCTCGCGGGCCTGCCGCACCGCGGCCTCGCCCGAGCGCTTCATCTCCAGGCTGGTGAAGGTGGCCACCGCCAGCAGCATGAACACGGCGAAGCCCGCCAGGAACAGGCTGTCCACGGTCAGGATGGCCGCTGCCAGCACCATCAGGAACGACAGCACCGCCAGGTACATATGGTCGCGGTGGCGCTGCGCGGAGAAGATCTTCACCACCATGGCGAACAGCACTAGGTGGACGGTGGCGGTCACAAACTCGCGCGACAACAGGAAGAAGTCGGCAACGTAGAGCAGGAAGTACACCACCGTCAGCCGGTCGGTCGCCTGCCGCGAGAGCACGATGGACTGCGCCCGCAGCAGCAGGTGCCCGCGCACCAGCAGCGCCAGCGAGACGAACGCGAGCGACAGCAGGTCGAGCTTGCCGGTGCTGGCCAGGGTGGCGAAGCCGGTGACGATCAGCAGGTAGAGCGCGCTCTCGAAGTAACGCTCCACCGCCGAGCGCGGCGTTGCCGTCAGCATGGAGCCCGTGCCGAAGATGGAGAAACTGCTCACCCGCCCTCCCGCGCATCATGCTGCCATGCGGTTGCCCTGTCAACCACGACAGGGCTGGTTCTACTTTTCCGATTCCCCGATTTCCCGATCACCAAGGGATCTTTGTTCCTTTGGTAGAATGAAGAAGTCAGGCGTCGGGACCCACGCGACGCATTCCCGCCAACCCCGCCAGGTCCGGAAGGAAGCAACGGTAACGGGCTCTTGCGTGTGCAGTGGGCTCCCCGGCGCTTGGCTTGTTTTCTCCGCGTACTCAGCGCGGGCTTTCTCGGCGATCTCTGCGGTTTAGTCTTTTCTTCTCACAATCCATGGGCGAAAATACGCCCTTTCGTCACGGGGGACATCATTTTGAGTAAGCCTGTCCGGGCCAAGATCACCGCCCTGGGAACCTACGTCCCGCCTCGCCTCCTCACCAACGAAGACCTGGAGAAGATGGTGGACACCTCCCACGACTGGATCATGGAGCGCACCGGCATCCGCCAGCGCCACATCGTGGAGAAGGGCGTGGCCTCCAGCGACCTGGCCACGGAGGCCGCCCGCGCCTGCCTGAAGGAGCGCGGCATTGCCCCCACCGAGGTCGAGCAGATCGTGGTCGGCACCGTCACTCCCGACATGTTCTTCCCCTCCACCGCCTGCCTGGTGCAGCACAAGCTGGGCTGCCCGGGGGCCTGGGGCTTCGACGTCTCCGCCGCCTGCTCCGCCTTCGTCTACGCCCTGCAATGCGGCAACCAGTACGTCTCCTCCGGCTCGCACAAGAAGGTGCTGGTGATCGGGGCGGACGTGATGAGCTCCATCATCGACTACACCGACCGCGCCACCTGCGTCATCTTCGGCGACGGCGCCGGCGCGGTGCTGGTGGAGCCTGCCGGCGACGACGGCCTGGGCATCATCGACTACGTGCACGAGGTGGACGGCTCCGGCGGCTGCTCGCTCTACATGCCCGGCGGCGGCAGCCTCAACCCCTCCACCCACGAGACCGTGGACAAGAAAATGCACTACGTCCACCAGGACGGCCAGGCGGTCTTCAAGTACGCGGTGCGCAAGATGGCCGAGGTCTGCGAGCGCCTGCTCCAGCGCAACGGCTTCACCGGCAAGGACGTGGACTGCTTCATCCCCCACCAGGCCAACCTGCGCATCATCAAGGCCACCGGCGACCGTCTGGGGCTGCGCGAGAGCACGGTCATCGTCAACATCGACGAGTTCGGCAACACCACCGCCGGCAC
Organism: uncultured Terriglobales bacterium; assembly: GCA_964439635.1. Lineage (GTDB taxonomy): Bacteria > Acidobacteriota > Terriglobia > Terriglobales > Acidobacteriaceae > CAYTPH01. The sequence goes on along the minus strand of CAYTPH010000250.1, from coordinate 1,408 downwards.
CATCCCGCTGGCCATGCAGTCCGCGCGCGAGCGGGGCAAGCTCAAGAAAGGCGACCTGGTGCTGCTGGCCGCCGTCGGCGCCGGCTTCACCTCGGGCGCCTGCCTGCTGCGCTGGGCTTATTAGCCGTGTGGGCCCGGGTCTGTGACCCGGGCCGGCGCCGCGAGAGCGGCGCTAGAAGCAGTGCCGATTCAGGCGTGCTTCCATCACCACCGCTCCGGAGAACACCTTCGGCGCCAGTCCTCTTAACTCTTCCACGTCAACCGGCGGAACGTGGATCATCACCACCTTCTTCGCCGCCAACTCCTTCACGACGGCCACGCCCGGTTCGCTCTCCTCGACGTACCAGTAGGGGATGAGCGCCACGTCCACTTTCTCCGCCGGCAGCCCGACGCGCTGGAAGTTCTTCGCCTCCCACCACGCATCGCCGGGATGGAAGACCTTCTTGCCGCCGATATGGACGACATAGCCGACATTCATGTCGCCGCCGCGCGCTTGCCCGTGCGACAGTCGCAACATGTCCACTCGGATGCCGTTCACCTCGAAGCTCTCACGCTCCTCGGTAGCCGACGACCGCACCCGATCGGGCGCCGCGCCCGCTTTCAACGCCAGCTCCGCCACCGGCTTCCAGGCGATGAAGACCGCCTTCGGGTTGTTCTTCAGGAACTCGGCCACGCTGGCCGCATCGAAGTGGTCGGCGTGCTGGTGCGTGGCTAACACGACCTCGACTCCATCGAACGGCGGCTGTCCCTTCTCCAGCTTCGCCAGCGTCTCCGGCGCGTGGTTCAGGTAGGGCTTCATGGCCTGGCGGAACAACGCATCCACCAGCACCTTGGTCTCTCCCGCTCGCAGCATGTACCCGGCGTTGGCCAGATACGTGACCTCCAGCCCGCACTCCTGCGCCCCGGCAAGCACACTCACTGCCGTAAGCAGCACCGCGACAGCGATCGCCTTCTTCATACCTTCTCCAGACGCGCCACCTCGTCATTTGTAATCCGTGAGAACCCGTCTCACTCCGTGAAATCCGTGGCAAACGAAACAGGCGCGTCCTGTCGGACGCGCCTCTCGGTACTCGCAACTCGGTACTAGGGTCTCGTCATCTTCTCCGGCTTCACCAGCTGGTCGAACTCCTCGCCGGTCAGGAAGCCCAGCTTGAGCGCCGCCTCGCGCAGGCTGCTGTGGTCCACGTGCGCGGCGTGCGCCACCTGGGCGGCCTTGTCGTAGCCGATCTTGGGGGCCAGCGCCGTCACCAGCATCAGCGAGTTCTTCACGTACCAGTCCACCTTGGCCCGGTCCACCTCGATGCCGTTGACCATGTACTCCACGTAGCCATGGCAGGCATCGGCCAGCAGCGTCACCGAGTGCAGGAAGTTGTAGATCATCACCGGCTTGAAGACGTTGAGCTCGAAG